>JAIBCI010000110.1 GCA_019694255.1 Saprospiraceae bacterium | reverse complement strand
TTGGTTAATTAAGAAATTATTTAACTTTGTAGAAATTAAACCAAATCTTATATGAAAAAGCATCAATTGTTGTTTACCTTAATCTTAAGTGTATTGTGCGTGACTTCTTATGCACAAGACAAAAAAATGTTCGCAGGTTTAAACCTGGGATTTCATAGTAATGACGCTGAAAGTCATTTTAATCTCGGCCCTCGCTTTGGGTACTGGCTTTCAGAAAATTCTGCTATTGTTGCAGGAATTGGTATTTCGAGTCATAAGGACAAGGGTACCGACATCAAAACCAATGGCTTTGGAATTGGAGCAGAATATCGCTATGGATGGCACCATGGTGACAATACTTTCTTCTATTTGGCTCCTGGCTTATCTTACAACTCGCTCAAAGAAGGTGATGAAGATCCATCTACGGCCTTTTCTGTTTATTTAACACCAGGAGTCCAGTATATGCTGGGCGATCGCTGGTCAATCAATGCTGAAATTGGTTTGTTGAACTACACTTCAAGCAAAACGCATGGTGGAGATGCAGTTAACCAATTCTCCGTTGGTACGAATTTTGACGCTTTGGCTTTTACATTGTGGTATCATTTCTAAAGCGAAGGAGAGAGTTTAAAAAATCTTATATCAAAAGCCTGGTCATTTGATCAGGCTTTTTTTATTTAGTAATTATAACTGGAGTTCGTGGCATATCACCAACAAAGAAGTACTGGATTCTATATTTTCTAATCACACACTTGAGCGATTAAGTATTTGTCACCATTTTTCATATTAGGTTTCAATTCTTTATTATGAAATATCGAATAGGAGAATTGGAATTGACTACAGTATTGCATTTCGTAAGAATTAAGTTACAGCTTCATTCTTAATTGAAGCACTTTTCACAACAAATAGTTATTTAATTTGGGTGTGATTCAACCACTGTATATATTTGCAAAACTTATATATAATGGCGCCTGAGATTAGAAAAGCGGTTCTTCTTCTTGGTGATGGTTCAGTATTTAGTGGCAAGGCAGCGGGTTTTCGGGGAATTGCAACTGGGGAAATATGTTTTAATACGGGAATGACCGGATATCAGGAAATTTTTACTGATCCAAGTTATCACGGTCAGATCATGATCATGACGAATGTGCATATCGGTAATTATGGGTGCAAGTCATCTGAAAAAGAATCTTCAGGTGTTCAAATCGCAGGATTAGTCTGTCGTAATTTCTCTACTCATTTCAGTAGACTGATGACTGATGAATCACTGGAAAATTACCTGGTGGATAATAGAATTGTTTGCATTTATGACCTTGACACCAGGGCGCTTGTACAGCACGTGCGTAATAAAGGGGCGATGAATGCCCTGATCAGTACTGAAGTAAACGAAATTGCACCTCTAAAAGAGGTATTGTCTCAAGTACCGGATATGCTTGGTCTTGAATTGGCTAGTAAAGTGACGACCGCATCACCATTCCTGGTAGGGGATACAAATTGGGAAATCAAAGTTGCTGCGCTGGACTTTGGAATTAAATCAAGTATACTTGAACAACTTAAAAGCTTGGGTATGCAGGTGAAAGTATTTCCTGCAAAATCCTCCTTTGCATTAATGGAACAATGGGAACCTCACGCTTACTTTCTGTCGAATGGCCCGGGTGATCCTGCGTCCATGGATTATGCATTACAGACTTGTACTAAAATAATAGAATCAGGTAAACCGGTTTTTGGAATTTGTCTAGGACATCAGATTATGGGACTTACCCTGGGAATGGAAACATATAAAATGCACCAGGGTCATAGGGGAAGTAACCACCCGGTTAAAAATCTACTAAACGGAAGAGGAGAAATAACTGCGCAAAACCATGGATTTGCGCTGTCAATGGAATCCCTCATGAAATTCAGTAAAGATCTAGCATTATCGCATGTCAACTTGAATGACAATACCGTTGAGGGATTTATTCATAAGACAAAGCCTCTGTTTTCTGTCCAATACCATCCGGAAGCAGGGCCAGGGCCACATGATTCCCGATATCTTTTTAGCGAATTTAGAGATATGATTAAAAAAGTATATGGACAGGTTAGTGATAAAATTTCAGCTTAAATGAGTGAGATTATAGATGTATTTGCCAGGGAAATACTTGACAGTAGGGGCAATCCCACGGTAGAAGTGGAAATCTTTACAGCGGATGGTGCAATGGGAAGAGCTGCGGTCCCTTCCGGAGCTTCGACTGGGAAGTACGAAGCGCTCGAATTGAGAGACCAAGACCCGACGAGATATGGTGGCAAAGGTGTCAGAAAAGCATGTCAGAATGTCGAGGAGGAAATCGGAGATCTCCTGATCGGTGTTGAAGTGTCCGATCAGAGATATATTGATGAGTTAATGATTGATGCGGATGGTACCGAAGATAAGTCCAGATTTGGGGCGAATGCCTTACTGGCCGTTTCGATGGCAGCCTCGAAGGCGGCTGCGGAAGAATATGGTATGCCATATTACCGATACATCGGTGGAGTAAATGCGTCTGTATTGCCCGTTCCATTAATGAACATTATTAATGGCGGTGCGCACGCGGATAATAAACTTGATTTTCAGGAATTTATGATTGCTCCGGCAGGAAGCAATAGTTTTGCTGAAGCGCTACAAATGGGCTCAGAAATATTTCACCAGCTGAGGAAAGTATTGAAAGACAAAGGCTTTTCAACCAATGTTGGAGACGAAGGTGGATTTGCGCCTGAATTAACTGGAAATGAGGAAGCGCTGGAACTTATTCTCAAAGCTATCGAGAAGGCAGGATACAGGCCCGGAGAAGATGTTTATTTGGCATTGGATCCAGCCGTGTCCGAACTTTTTGACGAAAAGGACGGCTTATATCATTTTAAAAAATCAGGTGGAGGTTCAAAATCTACTGCTGAGATGATCGAATATTGGCTGGACTGGGTCAAAAGGTACCCAATCATTTCAATTGAAGATGGTCTCGCAGAAGATGACTGGAATGGATGGGTTGAAATGACCAGAACTATGGGAACCAATATTCAGCTTGTTGGTGATGACCTTTTTGTAACCAATGTCTCCAGATTGCAAAAAGGAATCGATATGGCAGCAGGCAACGCCATTCTGGTGAAAGTCAACCAAATCGGTACCTTGACTGAGACAATTAATACTGTTCAGCTCGCCCAGAGAAAAAGATTTGGAACAGTCATGAGCCATCGTTCTGGAGAGACTGAGGATACCACAATTGCAGATCTTGCAGTAGCACTCAATTGCGGGCAGATCAAGACGGGTTCACTCTCCAGAAGCGACAGAACAGCGAAATACAACCAATTGCTGAGAATTGAAGAAGAATTGGGAGATCAAGCTGTGTTTTATGGAAGAAATATACTTGTTAGATAATAATAATGTATATTTGTTTATAATTTAGTGTATTATGTTAGGTTTTGTAAACAAAACACATGGATTTCTTGTCTTTGTAATGCGATATCGCATTTTGCTTATAATCATTGGCTTCTTAGTTTATTTGTTCTTTTTCGATGAATATAATCTGAAGACAAGATTTAAAGTCGCTGCGACAACAAACAAGCTGATTGAACAAAAACAAAACTATTTGCATTTAATTGGTGAAGCAAAACAGGATAAGCTTGATCTTGAGCAAAATTATGAGAAATTTGCACGCGAAAAGTTTATCATGTCAAGGCCTGATGAAGATGTTTTTATCATCGATAGCCGACAAATCAAACAATAAATAGAATGAGTGTATTGGTGAATAAAAATTCCCGGATCATCGTTCAGGGAATAACAGGTCATGAAGGAAGTTTCCACGCGGAACAAATGATCGCCTATGGATCACCGGTGGTTGGGGGAGTGACCCCTGGAAAAGGTGGCGATATGTTTCTCGACAGACCCGTATTCAATACCGTTAAGGAAGCGGTAGACAAAGTCCAGGCGGATACAAGTATTATTTTTGTACCCCCGGCATTTGCGGCTGATGCTATTATGGAAGCAGCTGAGGCAGGAATAAGAGTCATTATTTGTATTACCGAAGGGATTCCGGTACAGGACATGATCAAAGTCAAAGACTACATCAGTAAATTTCCCTGCGTGCTAATAGGTCCTAACTGTCCCGGTGTTATAACCCCGGAAGAAGCCAAAGTAGGAATAATGCCTGGTTTTATTCACCGAAAAGGGAAAATTGGTATTGTAAGTCGTAGTGGAACACTTACCTATGAGGCAGTCGATCAAGTAACGAAAGAGGGAATGGGTCAGTCTACCTGTATTGGTATTGGTGGTGATCCCGTACCAGGAACAACCACATTGCAGGCAATACAGATGCTGATGTCAGATTATGAGACCGAAGGAATTATTATGATCGGTGAGATCGGAGGCAGTATGGAGACTGAAGCAGCTTTGTGGATCAGGGATTTCGGGACGAAGCCTGTAGTAGGATTTATTGCAGGAAAAACTGCGCCCAAAGGCCGAAAAATGGGACATGCAGGTGCAATTATTGGCGGTGCTGCTGATACAGCGGATGCCAAAATCAAAATCATGAGTGAATGTGGAATACACGTTGTTGACTCACCCAGTCAAATCGGTAAAAAAATGAGAGAAGTAATGGAGAATGCCTCCAGGTAATTTTATTTGTTACTTTTTCTAGACCTATAATATTTGGGATGAACCAGCAGCATCCCGAAAGACTCTCCATCTTCTTTTTCTACTTTAGCATGATGCGCACCATGAGCCCTCAGGATTGCTTTGGAATAAAAGTTATCCAGCTGCCGAAACCAGTTGAATCGCTTGTGTATATATACATCATGAATTAGAAAATATACAAGACCGTAAATTGAAATTCCAATTCCTACAAAAAGCAGAATTCTCAAATTTTCGTTTAAACTACCCAATAAATAACAGAAAAAGCTCGGAATAGCAAAAACAAGAAAAAAACGGTCATTTTTCTCCCAAAACCCGTGCTTCATTGCAGGTTTATGGTGATCTTCATGCCAGGACCACAGAATACCATGCATAATAAATTTATGGGTAAACCAAGCCATAAATTCCATTCCAAGAAATGCCAAAACGACAGCAAGTATATTTACAAACATAGCATTATAACACCTTGTGGAGTGGATGGTTTAATGTTCGTTATCCTGCTCGGACTTCATGAGTGGGATCTGTACATAAAAGGTAGTGCCGGATCCTTCACTGGAATGAAAATACAGAGCGCCATTGATCGATTCAATAATCTGCTGACACATGGCAAGTCCTAGACCAGTCCCACTCGTCTTTGTTGTAAAATTCGGAAGGAATATCTTTTCCTTCATCTCATCGGGTATCCCAATACCATTATCCTGTATGGAGATAAGCGCTTTATTGGTTTTTCGAATGAGCTTGATATCGATCATTCCTCTTCGATCATCCGGAATGGCTTGTATGGCATTATTAATCAGATTATTCAAAACCCTAATCATTTGCGACCGGTCACAAAAAACATAAAGTTCATCAATCGGAATTTTTAATAAAATATCAATATCATCTCTTTTTCTGAATAAGTCATGCACACTTGAAATGAGGTCATTAATCAAAATTCTTTCATTCTCAGCCTTAGGCATTTGGGCGAAGTTGGAAAACTCTGTGGCAATCTTTGTCAGACCTTCGATTTGTTCCAATATGGAATCTGCAACAGCATTAACCAGTTCCTGTTGATTTGATCCAGATCCGGATTTGATCTGCTGCTGTAGATACTGTAAATTGAGTTTCATGGGAGTGAGCGGGTTCTTGATTTCGTGCGCAACCTGTTTGGCCATTTCACGCCATGCAGAGTCCCTCTCGGACTTGGCCAGAAGATTGGCGCTTTCGTCCAACTGATCAACCATTCGGTTGTAATCATTTATCAATTCACCGATTTCATCATTGCCACTCCATTCAAGGGGTTCATTGTTTTTTCCAAGCCTGATCTGTCGGATTCTACGGCTCAAGACTTCTAATGGTGAAGTGATGCTATTAGCCAAAAAAGTTGCCATACTGGCCGAAATCAGAAACAGAAATACATAGATATTCAATAGTGTATTGATAAGATTGGCTAGTCGACTGTGTCCTGATGCGCTGGTGGATATATCAGTAGACATTTTAATGATTCCAGCTCGCTGGTTATTGACCAGTATGTTCTTTAGCGCACTGACCCTTTCAAGCCCTGACTCACTTAAATATTTATTCAGTGCGACTTCATCGGGACTTCTGTTATTCTGGAAGTAGAACAATGGATCGCAGAGCAGATGCTTCGATACTTCAACTTTGTTTGAAGAAATCATCGGAATCTCAAAGCCATTATTATCAAAGTACTGAATTTTATAGTCAAATAATGTGTATGAGTCACTGACTTGATTACGAATTGTAAGTTCTATATCATCTTGATTCTTGTAATTTTGAACCGACCGCTCGAGGGTCTGGCTAAAATATTTTAGCTTGTTGGAAAGGGATTCATTTGAAATCTGTTCTTCAGATTTTTTAGTAAAAAATACAGTTATTACCGCTATTGTTAAAAAACTAAATACAATGCTCAGAATAACATAAAATTGTATCCTGTTCCGAAGCGAAGGTCTTTCGCTGATCTTTAGGCTGAGACTCTCCGGAAGAATCCGGTATTTCTGATTGACAAGGCTTGTGAGGTATGCCAGAATGATCAAAGCTGTGAATAAGTAGGAAAAAAGTGATATCGCCTTAATAATTCCGGGTATCTGATGACCCAGCATAATCAGATAATCCGGTTTAGCTTTGGTAAGTAGCATTTCATTGCGACCAGACTTGGAACTGGCGGTCGTGTCATTTCCAAGAGTCCTTTTGGCCCAGAATACATCTGGATAAGAAAAAGTGTTACTGTATTTTCTGTAGTTGTCTTCAAAAATGACAAGACTCAAATTATTTTCATTTGCATTCCGGATGAGTTCGGGAAGTCCTTTATTAAAAGCACTGCCAGTCGTATCTGTTGTTATTGAATTTTGGCGAATAAAATTATTTATAAGCTCTGACTTTATATTTCTGACTTTTACATTCTGGTAATGAAATACCAGCGAGGAAGTGAGGAAGCTTACTATGATAATCCAGGAAATTAACCAGAGTATATTGTTCTGGCTGTAGTCCAGAAAGAATTCTTGTAAAAGAATTATTATAATGCTACTGATTAGGAAAGTCCATGCACTGATTTCAAGCTTTAAAGCTGGATATATCAAAAAGAATATGACATATGCAGCCGCCTGCACAGCCATACGTTGACGGAATGGCAAATGAAAACTTTGACTGCTTTGATTTAGTTTGTGTGAAATCAGAAAAACAGATAACAAAATAAATACCAGTGAAAGAATTAGAAAGTAATTCTCAATCGGCATAAATACGAGCCGATCCATATCAAGATAAAATGCTGACTTGCCAAAAATAGATTTAAATGTGGTGCAGTATATTGAAAGACTCAGCAGAATACCGATATAATTAAATACTGGTATAATCCACCGTGGATTATATAAATTGTTTTGATATTCTAATGCGTGTATAGGATAGTAATTATGCCAGAAATAGGCCATGTGAAATGCCATTCCTGCGAGTACGAGGAACTCAAAAAAAGTATATGTTTTTAGGCTGGTTTGAATCTTGCTATGGGTCAGAAAACTGTCATAAAAATTGGTATCATGGATCATCCACTGCGAAATACTGATGATCATGAGAATTCCTGTAAGCCAGATTAAAAAACCCCAGGAGTAACTTTTAAGATCGAAAAAATACCTTGAAAAATAATGAAACGGAATGGATAATAATAATAAAACGAAGAGATAGAACGCCAATAGAAAATTGGAATAGTAAGTTGATAATGCCGTTCCGGCATTATAAATAAATCCTACACTTTTTCCGGTCGAGTCCAGTAATTTGAGTTGTGAGCTGTCGCTACGATTATTGGTGATTGAAAAATCTGCAGGCAGTGATTCCTTGTCAAGTATTTTTTTGTAATCAATGAAGCAAACCGAAACATCACCTAATTTTAATGGCGATTTTATTCCATAGTAGTATTGGTCTTTGACTGAAAAGAACCCTTTGCCCTGATCGTCATTACATGACGCCCAGTTGTTGTCAAAAAACGTCTCATCTGCATTCCAGTACTTTGGAGATCCATCCTTGCATATGATGATGTGGCGGTCTGACAGATCCTTTTGCTGCCTAATCATCTGATCTAGCTTAAACAGTAATTTCTGAAAATCAGCATAGTCGTCTTTTAGAGACGGAATTTTGCGAACAAGTTGCTCGTGTGTTGACTCAATGCTTCGGATATCATCCATTGCTGAACGGGCAAGTACATGTCCATGATCATGGCCAAAGAGCAAATAATAATGTTCATAGGTTTTGCCCAAAAACAAAAGAATCAGCCCAATAAACCATAGTTTAAGCCATGGGCTATGTGCGGGAGATATTTCTAAAATCTCTTTCACAGTGTAAAGTTATGTATTATATTAAATTATAATACAAACAATATCAAAGGCTTTTGATATCTTTGGATCCGGATGCGGGTATTGTTCTATCGCGCCAGGTCTCGCGCCTGGTGAGGAAAGTCCGGACAACGTCGGGAGTTGCACCACCTAACTGGTGGACATTCGAGAGAATGATAGAAAGTGTCACAGAAAATAACCGTCCTGCCTAGCAGGATAAGGGTGAAAATGTGTGGTAAGAGCGCACAGGCGCATTTAGTAATAAATGCATCGGATAAACCTTGCAAGTTGAAATGCCAAATAAATCCGCTAACTAGCAATAGTTTGTTCCCCGGACAGGTTCAGGCCGGCGGAAGGGTAGGCAGATTGAGGTCTTAAGTGATTAAGATCCCAGATAAATGATAGAAGGTCCGTAAGGATTACAGAATCCGGCTTACAGATATCCGCATCCAATTTTAAATATTTGGTGGTTATTGATCAGCGCCAGTGCCTTCATCTGATGAAGTTTGAAAGGCCCCAAGGTCAAAAATAAATGAGAAGCGCAAGGTGTTGGCCAGGGGACTTCTGGTGATGTTTGTGGGCACCAGATAAGAAAGATTTATCGAAAAAACATTATACTTGAAACCAGTTCCCAGTGTAAAAAACTTCCGGTTACCTTTTAGCGCGTTTTCATGAAAGTAGCCCATTCTTATGGCAAAGGTTTTGTCATACCAGTATTCTAAACCAAATGAAAGCATCAATTCCTGGAGCTCTTCTCGAAAGCCTCCTGTTGCATCAGTAAAAGAACCAAAAACGCCAGTGAAAAGATCTTTTTCACGATAATCCGCAATACGGTTCTTATTGACATCAAAACAAGTTGAATCACCAATTGGGCAAGGGGAAGGTACCATTAGTTTATTAATGTCAAAAATGGCATTGAGTGTATTATAGTCATCAAAATTCATTTCGTAATTAGCTCCTATGGCAAGGTTTGTAGGAATAAAGTCCTTTACTGTATTTCGGGTATAGGAGACTTTTGCACCAAGATTGGTTATAGAACCACCCAGGCTAAGATAGTTTGATCGTCCACTGGCACCCAGCTTTCCTTTATAAAATACGCCAAGGTCTGCGCCAAAAGTCGTGGCTGGATAAATCTGTGTACCCCCAATCGTTCTATTAGATGCCAGACTAGAGCGGGCATATTTTGCACTAAGGCTTGCGCTGAGATTTGGAGATAACTTCCGGGCATAACTGCCAACCACTTCAAACTCGTTGGGTCGACCTGTTCCTAAATCCATACCGTTTTCATCTTTGAAGTCAATTGAGCCAAGTGAAAAGTAGCGAATTGCCATTCCAGCGGTTTGCAATTTGTCAATTTTTTTATAACCAGACAGATAAAATAAATAAATATCATCAATACCCAGATTTCTAAGCCATGGCGATAACGTTGCAGAAATACTAAGGTCTTGTTCAGCAAAAGCCAGACGAGCAGCATTATGGTGGATCGCATTAGGGTCTGCACTAAGAGCGACCCCCGCATCTCCCAGGGCGCCGGATCGGGCGTCCGGAGTGATTCTCAAAAAAGGCATGGCTGTCAGGATCGTATTGGAAACACATTCACCAGACGCATCTACAACACAATGTCTTATTGGGTTCCATATCTGGCCAACCGCACTTATAATAGATAAGAATAATGTCAGGATAATGAATAAAAACCGCATGATTTTGATTTAAAGAAGGCGCTAAATTAAAAAAAAATATAATATTTAACGAAACAGGGATATTAAATAGAACAGGTACTAAACTGAATTAGGCTTGGATTTATTATCTCAGAATAACTAATTTTTGATAAGTACTTTTCTGTGATAGTATGATTTCCTTTGTTGAAGAATATAACCCAACTCTGTAGAGATAGACACCATTTGCCAACAAGTTGCCGAGATCATCACGGCCATCCCATTCGATATCATCAATTCTAAAACCACCAGGTGTGATTCTTTGCTGAATTGTCTTGACCACCTTGCCAGAAATGCTTTGTATCTGAATGGTTATATCGAGTGGAAGATTGATATAGTTAGTTTCGAATTGAAATCGGGTTCTTGTATTAAACGGGTTAGGATAATTAAAAACTTTTTCGATGAAAACATCATCACTCGACAAGACCTGAAATTCTATGTCCGCAGATCCCTGATTATTTGAAATGTCCCAGGCGCTTAGATGAAGATAATGTTTGCCTGGTGCCAAACTTTTAAGTGGAAAACTGACCGTGCCTTCACTGTAGTCATTGGCCTTCGCATTAAAAAATGAATTTAGTAACAGCGGATTTTGTTCATTTTTATCCAGAACAGCAACCAAATCATGTCCAATACTATTGCCGGTAATGTTTATTCCAAAATCATCTGAAAGTTCTGCATATATTTTGGGATTCTCATTTGTAATTCCTCCATTGACAAAGTGTATGTCATTCATATATAACTTAACGACCGGAGGTTTGTCATCCTTAATTCCGTTTTTAGAATAGCCTCCTACATAAAACTTGTCAGAATATCCCGCAGCATCCTCATCTTTAAGATTAGTGGCGTAAAGACTTATTTTACCTTTTCCAACAGTGTAGTTGATGTCTTTCGGAACATAAAATTCAATTGACCACTCACCTTTTGTGACATCCGATACGCCTTTGAACAATATGTTCTTTTGTAATTGATAACTAAATTGCACACCACCATTATTTCCCCTTGTTTTCAGATTAACTGGTTTGTCGTACACGGTTACAAATATCAATCCATTAAAGTCGCTATGCACACTTCCTGCGGCGTTTTTGACAATACCTTTGAGCGTCACTTTTTCGAGTGCACGAATAGTGTCTGTATTGTTGAGTGGCGCGCCATTAAGTGATGTTACCTCTGCTTCAAATTTTGGATAGGCAAGCTTTTGGGATGGGTCTCCAAAGAGAAAATACTTACGGCTGTTGGCCCCAAGAACTTCATTTTTTGCACTGAGGAGTATGTCGCCAAGCGTAGGGTAACCATTGGCATCCTTCTTAAAAAGTTTTTCAAATGTCGCGAGGCTCAACGCATAATTTTCACTCGCGTAAACGGCCCTTACCGTGGAAAACAGCGCTATGGTGCCATTGGTTTGATCTTGGGTCAGTTCTCCGGCACTTAGAATTCGGGGGTCATCAAATGGTGTAAATGAACAGGTTGCTGTAATCAACAATGGGCTCTTGTATTGATTGTCCCAGGTTTTAATATCGTTTTCCTGTAGTACACGTTCCTGGGCAAGGCCCGTTGGTCCTCCATGGCCAAGATAAGTCATAACAAAAGCACCCCGGTATACCTCTTCGGTTATTGCGCGGTTGACATCGGGATATCGTTCACCTCCCGGCGTACTTATTTGCTCGTACGCATCCAGATAGACTTTATGCTGATTTAGCCACGGTGCATCCGAAGAATTATAATTGGCTAGATCATCAACACCTGACATATGTGTATTGCCATCTTCGTCGTCCCCAAGAAACAGCATATTCAACTTCCAGTCAGACTCGACTTTAGGGTCAGTGTCATAGCGGATGATTTTGTCAACTATTGTGCCTGCCTCTTCAAGGTCGCGTGCAAGTAATCTTCCGATCTCAATATCCAGCATGCCGGATAAATTCTCACCCTCCTGAGGGTCCAGAAGTCCAAAGAAATCATCTGAAGGATAAGCAAGTATCGGATCCAGTGATTCAGCAGTCTGGTAACTGGGCACTAAATCGTAATCCTTGGCATTATTCAGCAAATGCCGGTAATCAAAACTGGCACTTCCAAATAAAAGGAGATACTTGAATTTTGTGTTGCGGCTATAAAGCATTCTTGCAAAATCCCTTAATGCGGAAGGATCCTTAGATCCTGACCCAAATTCATTAGCGATCTGCGCCATGTCCACCGCGACGCCCGTTAGGCCGCTGAAATTCGTTCTATGCTTCAGCAAACGCTCAGCCTCCCTTTTCAAACTGGTGTGATATACGATCACAAGATCCACATTGTCAAGCTCATGGATATTTTGGTTTTCAACAGCCGATTCGAATTCAGGTGATTCGGTTATACCCTCAGGTTGAAATAGAATGTATCGCTGATAGGATGTGGATTCATCTGCAAATGAAGCACTCAATACGGATTTCTGAACCGGGATTTCGCTAATGCTCAGTATGTCTGTGACTCTCCAGCAGATAATGTCCGATAAGTTTGAACTTAGTTGGATATTGTATCTGGTCGTAGCAAATGAAGTTGCAGTCGGATCAAATATAAAGAGTGGTGTATTGTTATACTCGAGACTTTTTGTAAAAGTGATATTTATATAATCAAGCCAGCCGTCAGAGTTGATTCCTGTCTGAGGAAAAGAAATGTTGACTGTTGGTCTTTCACTTGTTATTGCAAAATTCTGTCTGAAATAGTTATTGGCGGCAAACCGGGATGTACAACTAAAGGGAGAAGAGGCGAGTGGCATCGACTTGGAAGCATTGTCAATATTGATTATCAACTGGGTGGTCTGTGTAGCCCTTGATGCAAACTCAGCAGAAACAACCGCAGGAAAGCTTTTATCAATATTATCCAGTTGTACTTCCTGACTAAGATTTAATTCCCTTGTATTGCTGAGTTCTTCGCCATACCATTTCTGTCCTGAACCATGATTGCATTCGTCAATGTCCAATAAATTAGAGAGATCTTTTTCGTGATGATAATAATCTACACTACTTGAAGTGGTGTAATTAGTCTGAAGTATCGTGCCGATCTTGGAAATTCTTTTGCCAGGTCTGACGTCAAATTTGATGAAGTAATACGATTTTGAAGAATATATGTTTTTTATGGACTTCATTTCTTTGGTGACAGGGTCGTAATTTACAGAATCCGGTCCATCGGCATAAAATAACATATAATCTCCATCATTGAATATGCCATCATCCTCACCTTTGAAAAGCACTGGGTTTTCGCCCAGATCATCAATGCGGAAAGCGCTGTTGGATTCGGGCAGCATGGCGCCGCCATTGCCAAGAAGACGTATGTTTCTCGGATCAATTCCGGCAACATTCACTTTTAGTTTGTTTTCAAAGAAATTTTTATCCAATTTAAAAAGACCACGGTGCGAAACGGATATTTTATAGATCTGACCTTCCTTTAATTCAGAATTTCTTTTAAAATCAGGACCTGGATTAGAGGCTGAAATCGATGGCGCGTTTTCAATAAGGATGTCCATGCTTTGTAGTGCCATGACCTTGCCTCCTGCTATACGTAAAGGTGTAACCCGGATGTTGGCAAAATTTTTATGCCTGGCTTCACAATTCAGCAAAATGATGTCATAATGATCCTGAAGGACAGACTTAAGATCTTGTGAAATAAGTACAGGATTGATCTCTGTTTCTTTTAATACTTGGAGCCTTGATGAGCTTGCGATCGTTCGGTCTGGCATTTCTTGGTTATATGTCCAAATAGGAAGGCCGCTAAATGAAGTTGAATTGGTTGCTCCTTTAAACCATATTGATTGAATTTTGCCTGATTGATTTTGATCATCAAAGTTCCAATTTAGAGTACCTTTGACTACTACTTGAGCATTTGTTGAAACATTTAGCAGCAATAGCATTGAGGGGTATAAAAGCAGCTTCTTCATAAATTTGGAATAAAGCATCATAACGATTTTTAAAAGGTCATTATTGCTATGTCAATATTACAAAAAACAACGTATCTAACTATTATAACACTGATTCTGTTGACAGTGCCTGATAAAATAAAGGGACAGGATCCGGTATTCAGTCAGTATTACGCATCCCCATTGCAAATAAATCCTGCATTTACCGGGTTGACCAATGGTCCACGGTTTGGGGTCAATTATCGTAACCAGTGGCCACTGATCGATCAGGTATTTAAGACCTATGTGACGTACAATCTTTTCTATGACCAGTTCATACCCGCAATAAAAAGCGGTTTTGGTCTTGAGCTAACTGCTGATGATGCCGGTGCTGGATTTCTTAAAACCTATAAGATCAATGGGTTGTATGGTTATAAAATTCCAGTGAACCGTCGAGGGCATGTTATTAAAGGAGGTCTTGAGCTCGGTTATGCACAAATTAATTATGCCTGGGATAAATTTGTTTTCGGCGATCAAATTGATCCTGTAACCGGATATATTTCAGGAGGTGGAACCATCGTATCTAAGGAGAAAGTCCCATTACAGACGAGTACAGGGTATCTCGATGCAGGTGCAGGTGTGCTCTATTACAGTCCTTTATATTATATTGGGGCATCAGTCAAACACTTTAATGCACCAAGTGTAGGTATTTTGGCTGCTCAGGCTGATGGTGGGAGCAGTCTTCCGCCAAGGTTCACATTTCATGGTGGATTCGAAATTCATACCTCTGGCAATAAGTACGATAAATCCATTATCCTTTCCCCTTCGTTCATCTACATTCGCCAATCTTCTTTTTCACAATTTAATATCGGGGCTCAGTATCTGTTCAGCAGTATTTTTGGTGGAATACACTATAGGCATGCCAATAAAAACCCTGACGCTGTAATTTTCAATGTTGGTATCCGAAAAGGCTTCTGGCGAATTGGATATTCTTTTGATCTAACTATTTCAGATCTGAGTCTTGCCCAGGGAGGCACACATGAACTTAGTCTGATTTACGCAATGCCCGGCAATCTCAAAAAAACCAGCGTGGTCAGTGATTGCTTCGAAGCTTTTCGATAAAAAATAATTTTGGTGTCTGACAATAAAATTTGTGTAATTTTGTTCTTCCTAAACAAAAATGTCAGTAGTAAGGATGAACATGAAAAAGTATTTTCTGGCAATGCCAGTATGTATTGCATTGATTTTCAGCGCTTCATGTAAACGAAACAGCGGAAAGTCAGATTCGACCGGTTGGAAATACAACGACCAGAAATGGGGTGGTTTTGAAAAAGTCGATTACCAGGGTCAGGTTACAGGACCAAATCTCGTATTAATTGAAGGTGGTACATTCTCCATGGGATTGACCGAGGAAGACGTGACCTATGAATGGAATAATATTCCAAAAAGGGTTACAGTTTCGTCTTTTTATATGGATGAAACCGAGGTCAGTAATATTAACTACCGTGAGTATATTTATTGGCTTAACAGGGTTTATAAAAGTTACCCGGAAGTTTATAAAAAGGCCCTTCCGGATACGCTGGTATGGAGAGATGAACTTTCTTTTAACGAACCTTATGTAGAGACCTATTTCCGGTATCCTTCATATGATGATTATCCTGTCGTCGGTGTGAGCTGGCTCCAGGCCGTTGATTTCTGCAAATGGAGAACGGACAGGGTGAATGAAATGATTCTGATTGAGAAGGGTATTTTAAACCCCAATCCTGAGCAGGTTGATAAAGATAATTTCAATTCGAAATCATACCTGGCGGGTCAATATGCTGGTAACGTACGTAAGAATCTTCCCGATATTCAGACAGGTGGTGAAAGACCTGTACGATTTGAGGATGGAATACTCTTACCTGAGTACAGGCTTCCAACAGAAGCAGAATGGGAATATGCTGCGCTTGCTCTCAAAGGCAATCAATCCATTAACAAAGATGAGCTGATTACGGACAGACGAATTTATCCTTGGAATGGAAATACGGCACGTTACAAGCGGAGAGATAAATACATGGGTCAGATTATGGCCAACATCAAAAAAGAAGAAGGAGATTACATGGGTATGGCCGGCAAATTGAATGACCATGCCTCTATCACGGCGCCGGTAAGATCTTTCTGGCCTAATGATTTTGGTCTATACAATATGGCAGGTAACGTATCAGAATGGGTAGAAGATGTGTATCGTCCGCTGACTTCCACAACACTTGAAGAAGTTCAGCAACATGATTTGAATCCTTTCCGTGGAAATGAATTTAAGGAACTAGTGTTGGATGAAGCCGGAAATCCGGTTGAAAAAGATAGCCTGGGATTCCTCAGATATCAAGTGGTTTCTGATTCCAGCATTACCAACCGCGAAAACTATAATAAATCAGATGTCAAAGACTATAGGGATGATGATGATGAAGCGATTAAATATGCTTATGGCAAATACAGTCTGATTAACAAGAAATCCAGAGTTTATAAAGGTGGTTCATGGGCAGACCGATTATTCTGGTCATCTCCTGGTGCTAGAAGATTTAAAGATGAAGACAAATCAGATCGTACCATCGGATTCCGTTGTGCAATGACTCGGACGGGAGGACCGGAAGGAAATGAAGATGCAGGAGGCAACTACTTTAAACGTAAAATGCCAAAGACCAAACGCTCTTACAAATAATTTGAAAAGTCTATTCTATTGATATAGTCCCTGCAGCACTGCTGCGGGGATTTTTTTTGGTTATGACATCAGTAAATGAATTCTATAGTAGGTTCAGCGAACAGCTGGACCGAATTACAAAGGACACGAGATCAATTCAGTCTGGTGACATTTATCTCGCTTTGAAAGGTGAGCGATTTGATGGCAATGAATTCATCGAGGAAGCGCTGAATAAAGGAGCTTTGGCTGCAATTTGTGATAATCCGGGATTAATCAGGGATGAGCGTATTGTTCAGGTTGATGACAGCTTCGCTTTTTTAAAAGAACTTGCATTATTACATAGAAGACGACTTGGAACCCGGATCATTGCCGTTACCGGCTCAAATGGTAAGACCACTACCAAGGAACTTTTGCTTCATATTTTTAAGAGAGCTAAGAACACGATTGCGACCTCCGGCAATTATAACAATCATATCGGTGTCCCGCTCACTTTGTTAAGACTTAAGCCGGATCATGAATTTCTAATTCTGGAAATGGGTGCAAACAGACCTGGAGACATACGTGAATTATGTGAAATGTCTGAGCCTGATTTTGGACTGATTACCAATATCGGTAAAGCTCATCTCGAAGGATTTGGAGGGATAGAAGGGGTGTTGAAGACTAAGCTTGAATTGTTCGACTTCCTGCAGCTTAAACAGCAGACTATTTTCTTGAATTGCGATTCGGATCCATTAAATGCAGTGTCTACAAATTTCTCTCATGTAATAAAATATGGTCAGGAAATAAGACATCCGGATGTAGCATTCCGCATTGTTCGGTTAAATCCTGATATAGAATTAATTCATGTAAGTGAGGGTGAAATCAGCTATCATTCCATACTATATGGTAAGCATAATTTCGAAAACCTAATGGCAGCGATTGCGGTAGCTCATTTCTTTGGCATTGCTCCCGATCTTATTCAAAAGGGTATAGATGATTATGTACCTGACAATATGCGTTCGCAACTGCTAGAAATTCGCAATAGCACAGTCATGCTGGATGCTTACAATGCCAATCCCAGTTCGATGCATGCGGCACTCGATGTAATGGATAACATTACCGGCAGGTCAAAGTGGGTTATTCTTGGAGCTATGGCAGAATTGGGTGATCACAGCGATAATGAACACCATGCCCTGGTTGATCGCATAACCAGAGGAGACTACACTAGGATCTTACTGATTGGCAACAATTACAAATTCGCTGACGGGAACAACAGAATACTTTGGTTTGAAAGTGTTGCAAGTTGCCGCGATTGGCTAGATACCAATTGGCCTCGGCAAGCGCTCATTCTGATCAAAGGATCCAGATCTGCCGGGTTGGAAAAATTAGTGATAAATTAAATCGACAAGTCTTTCAGGTAGATGGTCCTGTACCGTCTTCAAATATTCTTCATAGGTACAGGGAATGAGCTTATTAATATGGCTCTCATGATCCCCTGGTTCCTTGATCCACCATTTGCCGGAAGATTCTGATTTGAAGAAATCCAAATGTGTATCTGAATTTTTCAATTCTACGACATAATGCAGCATCTGTCTGTCTCTTTGAAGCTCATCGCGTTTTTTGAGCAATATTCCTTCAACCATATACCAGCACATCTGGGAGATCAACATATAGTCAGTAGGTTGGATATCCGATATATCCCAGTCCGATATTGCGCAAAGAAGACTGCGGTCACTTGAGCCAGCAAGTTTGGAAATGGATATGATTTCTTCAGCAAAAAAGCCACTCGGATTATCAGAAGGGTTGAAATCACTATGCCGGACAGAATTCATTTCGAAATAAAACAATTCAGAATTTCTTGTTACTGCATCAAGGACCTGATTTGATTTTCTGAATTCGGAAAGAAAAATGGTATGACCCAATACTCTTGGGTCATTCAGTATTGTTGAACTGATCAAGTGACGTTGTAGTCCTATGTAAGATTGATTTTTTACAAAGATATTGTTACTCAGATTTTCAATTTCATCTTCATGGATCCTTGAGTCAATCCATGCGATCGAAAACGGCAGTATCTTTTGTTCAAATTCTTTACTGATGGCTTCGATGATGTCTCTTGAAAAACCTACCATCAGCAGAAATATTTTCTTGTCGAGGAGGTGTGAGACCAGCTTGGAGATTTCAACTTTGTCGAGAGCCATGGCATCTCCCAGATCACAGATCCGAATGTCCTCAAAATGATCAAAGGCCAAAGTGTAAAATTGCTGCCTGATAGCATAACCATTTTCTGGGTTGCATGTCAGTAAAGCGATATCAATGCCTTTGGGAATCTCGTCCTCACCATTTAGAAGCGATATATTGGGGTGATGAACAGATATTGTCAATCTATTGCTGTCCGTCGGCAGAAGTTTGTGGAACATATAAATGATTTAAGGCAAAATTACACATTGCGCATTATTGTAATATATAATTGATTGAAAAATCGGTGATTTTTCTATTTAATTTTTTAGAAGGCTATTAAAGGACTTTTTAGTCTGTATTTAGGTGTAAATATTGTTAAATACTCCTAGTTTTGCGACTTCAACTGAATTATGAGTCAATTGCTGGATAAATATCTTAATGCTAGTCCTGAAATCGTTTTTGAATGGAAGGATAGCCAATCTGAAGCCGAAGGGTGGCTGGTTATCAATTCGTTACGAAATGGTGCAGCGGGTGGCGGGACGCGCATGCGGCTTGGTCTCAACCGCGACGAAGTGATTTCCCTTGCTAAAGTTATGGGCATCAAGTTTTCGGTGTGTGGCCCGCAAATCGGTGGAGCCAAATCCGGGATTAATTTCAATCCTAAAGATCCGAGAAAAGCTGAAGTACTGCAACGTTGGTTCAAAGCGGTCAGACCACTTTTAAAATCGTATTACGGCACGGGAGGCGACCTGAATGTCGATGAGGTTAAAGATGTTTTTCCGGTAACTGAAAGTTTGGGTATTGTTCACCCTCAGGAAGGTGTCCTGACCGGTCATTTTAGTTATAATGCCGCTGAAAAGGAAATCATCCTGGGTCAATTGGACCGAGGTTGCAAATTGCCGGTGGTTACATCTCCCTTTTGTGCCGAGAAGAGTGGAAAATATAATGTGGCCGATATGGTGACAGGTTGGGGTGTGGCAGAATCTGTTAAGCACTATTACCGGATCGTACATGGATCCTCCGCAAAAGGTAAGCGAATATTGATCCAGGGATGGGGCAATGTGGCTTCTGCGGCGGCTTTGTATTTAGCAGATCAGGGTGCAGTGATCAAAGGAATCATTGACCGAGAACACAGTATTTTGTCAAAAGAAGGACTTGACGCACAACAGATCAATGCGTTATTCCTGAATAAGAACGGGAATCAACTGAATAGTCCACTCATGAGCAAAACAGAAAGTATTCTCGACAAAATCTGGGCTGAAAGCTATGATGTATTCATACCGGCCGCTGCGTCCAGACTGGTGCATCTGGATCAGGTCAATCAATTGATTACCAATGGCCTTGAACTGGTATCTTGTGGCGCTAATGTCCCATTTGCTGAAGACAGGATCATTTTTGGGGACACCAGTCGTTCAATAGATCAAAGAATTTCGTTGATTCCCGATTTTATTGCCAATTGTGGTATGGCTCGGGTATTTGCCTATCTAATGGATAAAAACAGCATTATTTCGGAGGAAGCTATTTTTGCAGATGTATCCAATGTTATTAGCGCTTCATTATTAAATACTTATGAAAGCTGTAAGAGCCCAAGAAATCTTATGAATGCAGCTTTGTCTATATATTTAAAAAGCTGATAGTCAGTAATATATAGATTATAATTAAAATATATCTTCATTAGTTTTAATATTGGTAGGGTTTTTGTGTAGCTTTGTGTAAGTTATTACTTATTAATTTATTATACTTTAAAAGTAATTTAAATGTCAAAGCTGCTAACCCCGATTGTAGTACTAATACTGGGAATACAATATGTGTTCTCCCAGTCCGATACTACGGCGATCATTGCCCCGGATTCGAACAGCGACTCTTCTCGTATTATTATTCTTCAGGAACCTGTAAGGGACACTGTTGCAATTTCAAGAAATATTGTAACTGACACAGTTGCTGACAACAGCGAACTTGCGCTTTGGAAATCTGGCAAAGCCAAATACCCTCCCAAACCCAATCATGCCTGGGAACTTGGCTTACATTCTGGCATATTTCTTATAGATGGCGATGTGGATCAAAGGCATTTGATTCCGGGTTTCGGTTATGGAATTCATCTTAGAAGAGCTATTCATTATATCTTTTCCGTGCGACTAGACGGTTTTTATGGTGTGACCTACGGATGTGATCCACAGCCTTCCAGTTCCGGACTTCTTCCTGAGCAAACGTATACGGAGCCAGGAGGGGAAGTGAGAGATGTATTCAGAGGATATGGGCCACAGAACCCCTGGTTTGCCAATTATAAGTTACAGATGTATTCTTTGGGAGTGCAGGGTATACTAAATGTCGGTAATATTTTGTTTCACAAACCCAATAATAAGTGGAACTGGTATCTGGTAATTGGAGCAACTGGTTATACGCATAAGACCATGCTTAATCTGCGCGATCCAAATAACAATATGTACACCAACCTGATTTCACGTTCAGACTATCCCAACCTTGATTTCAATACCCGTTCCGGGAGACAGGCGATCAAGAAAAATCTTAATGATATATATGATAATACCTACGAGACTGAAGCTTATGTCAGAAGAGGCATATTCAGATTCAATGACCGTTTTGATATTCATTTAGCCTTTACAGGTGGAGTAGGTATCGCGAGAAAAATTAACCGAAGGTTTAATATAGCGCTTGAGCATTTAGTCATCAGTTCTGATAATGATTATCTTGATGGGATTCATTGGCGAACAGACCTTGACCAGACGAATAATAATGATATCGGTCATTATACCAATCTGCGCCTGGCCATGAATCTCGGCAACCTTAAAAAGAAGACAGAACCCTTGTATTGGTTAAATCCACTTGATGCAATTTTTACAGATATTTCTGAACTAAAACAAAGACCCAAATTCGATCTAAAGGATACTGATCAGGATGGTGTAATCGATATGATAGATCAGGAAGTTGACAGTCCGGCTGGTGCACCAGTTGATACAAGAGGTATTACTCTGGATAGTGATATGGATGGTATTCCGGATCATAAAGATGAAGAGCCGTTCTCTGCACCAGGCTATCAAGTCAATGAAAAAGGGATTGCCCAGGTGCCTGTTAAGCCACAGATCTCCGAGGAGGATGTCAAGAAAATTGTTGATCAAAAACTTGGTTTAAACGGAAGTGGCGTGCCCGGCGCACCAGGAATTGCCGGAGGCCAAGGTGGAAATTCGGCTGGAACAGACTGGTTCCTTCCGATGATTCATTATAATTTAGATGAATATTGTGTAAAGCCCCAGTATTATGCACAACTTCATCATGTAGCGATGGTGATGAAGTCACATCCTAATTTGAAAGTAACTGCTTACGGTCACACGGATATCAGGGCAGATAATGCCTACAATAACGTCCTTTCTTATAATCGTGCAAAAGCGGCAATAGATTACCTGGTCAGTAAATATGACTTGCCAAGGGAACGCTTTATTCTGATGTATGGCGGAGAGGACAATCCGCTGGGTCCTAATCCTACGAATCATTATATCAACCGGCGCGTTGAATTCCAGGTTAGCACTGAGAACGACAAGGAAATGCCAAGACCTGATGGTCCAGAGGCAGGTGACTGTCACAAAAAGAGATTAAGAAAAGCACCTTCTGTGCAAACAGATGATGGCACTGCAAAAGATAAAAAGTCAGGATACTGATCTCCTAAACATATCCTTAAAAACGAATAGCAAGAGGTTGTCTTCTTGCTATTTGTATTTTAGTCCATTGAGGAATTCTTGGTCGGACAGTTTCTTTTTGGATTCAGGCTGTAATTCAAGTACCTGTATATAACCATCTTTACAAGTGATTTTAATTTCTTTACGTTCAAAATCAAAAAACCATTGTCCACAAGGAAAATTATGATCGGTGAGAATCGGCTTTGACTTCAGAATTTTAACCATCCGGTGATCATATTCTGTTCGTGCACCTGGATAAGGAGCAAATGCCCTTATATGATTATGGATTGTATTCGCAGGTTTATCCCATTGAATGATTGCGTCCTCTGGAAATATTTTTGGGGCAGGAGTTGCTTCTTGATTTTTTTGAGGGATTGGAGTGAAATCTTTACTGTCAAGCAATTCGATTGCTTTGACAAGTAAATCAGGCCCCGCAGATTGTAATTTATCATACAGCGTTCCGGAATCATCTTGCGGTTCAATCGTAACCTTTTGCTGGCAAATAATATCTCCGGTATCGATTTCCTGACGGAGGCGAAAGCACGTAAGTCCTGTTTCCGTTTCCCCATTTAAGATTGCTCTTTGAATCGGCGCTGCGCCTCTGTACTTTGGTAATAATGAAGCATGCAAATTAATAGTCCCTAATCTTGGCATATTCCAAATAATCTCGGGAAGCATTCGAAAGGCCACTACCACAAACAAGTCAGCTTTAATTTTAATTAAAGCGTCAATGAAGACTTTGGATTTTAGTTTTTCAGGCTGAAATACTTTTACATGATGACTGATTGACCATTTCTTTACTTCTGATATCAGAAGCTGGTGTCCTCTACCTCCTCGTTTGTCAGGCGCAGTAACAACGGCCTTTAGGTCGAAGACTTCGTAGACTTTTTGCAGTGAAGGAACAGCGAATTCAGGTGTGCCAAAAAAAACAACGCGCAGTTTATTCATTCTACAGTAATGGTAGCAAATGTATAAGGTTATTGTATTTATGCCTAATTTTGAGTTTGCGAACTGGCATGACAACAAAGGAATTTTTACTGAACCTGCCCCAGAAAATCAATCCGGCTCTTTTAGAAGGCATGAATACGGTGTTTCATTTTGACCTGGAAGGAGAGGGTGGCGGACAAGTCACCGTCAATCTAAACCTCGGACACATGACTGTTGAGGAAGGCCTTGTGGGCGAGGCCAATTGCAAGATCACAGCGACCGAAGAGAATTTTAAAAAGGTACTTAAAGGTGAGCTAAATCCAATGATGGCTATTTTAACCGGCAAAATGAAAATTACAAATCAGATGGAGATGGTCAAATTTGCCAAACTCCTGGGCTGGATGTAAGTCTACTGAAACCAATTACTTTAATGGATGGCGCTACGAAATCAGTTCTTCTGATGAAGACATAGACTTATGCCTGCACCCGAAGAGAAAGTGTCAAGATTGGGTTGAATTTTAAGACTTAGTTTGTCGCTGATATCAAAATCCATAAAATGCCGGTCTACAAAAGCGTCCATGCCACTGAGTAAATAAGCGCCTACAATTGCCAGATAGCTACGCTGAAGATTCTTATCGTAGTATTTTCTCTGAACATTCAGAGCAGACAGACTATAGATACCCTTGAATTCATCGGTAGAGTTTGTTTCACCCAGGTCAACTCTCATTCTGAATGCATTGTCAAAACGATGATATTGCGTTCGGTTGAAGTCTACCAAATAGAAAGTGAAACCGAAACCAGCATACACAATGGGTAATTTCCACCACTTCCGATTATATATTTGCCCACCCCCAGGCACAAGTAACGAATAGGCAAATGCTTTTCCAGGTTTTCCGGAGAAGATAACCTTTAGTGCACCATCACCTTTCTTTTTATTTGTACTATCACTGGTTATAATCTTAACACTATCCGATTGGGAGATTCCCACTGGCTGAAGCAAAAAAAGTAAAATGACAACACAAATAAATCTCATATCAGGTCTAAACGGTCCAGAATCTCATTCAAGGCGTGGTCTGACGAAAATTTTATTATAATTTGGCCTTCACCTTTTTCATTCCTTTTGATCTGGGCGCGGGTTCCCACCATTTGCGAAATACGGTCCTCCAGTGAACGAATCATAGGATTATGAGATACTGAAGTGGTGGATTTTGGAGTAGATGATGAACTGGATTTATTGTGCAGGTCCTGTGCAATTTTTTCAAGTAACCTTACTGACAAATGTTCCTGAATAGTTTTTTCAAAAAGTGATTTTTGGGCAATCAGATCATCGATTCCCGCAAGAACCCTTGCATGTCCCATTGAAAGTTGATTTGACTTTACTGAATTCTGAATTTCAGGAGGAAGTTTCAATAAACGGGCATAATTGCTGATGGTACTTCTCTGCTTACCAACCCGTTCTGACAATTGCTCCTGGGTAATATTACATTCTTCAAGAAGTCGTTGATAAGTAATTGCAATTTCAATCGGATTGAGGTCAACACGCTGGATGTTTTCTACTAACGCCATTTCCAGCATTTCATTGTCATTGGCTGTTCTGATATAGGCTGGAACCTCTTTAATTCCTGCCATTTTACATGCCCGGAATCTTCTTTCACCGCTGATAATCTGGTATTCCTGATCAGCAATTCGCCGAATTGTAATCGGTTGGATCAGTCCTAAGCTACGGATAGAGGCAGCAAGTTCCTCCAGTTCCGCGAGGTTGAATTCATTGCGAGGCTGGAGTGCGTTAACTTTGATTTGTTCCAATGGAACCATGATAATTCCAGAAACCATAGTTTGGGGCTCTTGGAAATTGGAGGGTTCTTTCTTAATATTCCCCAGTAAAGCCTTTATGCCTTTACCCAATTCCTGTTTTTGATTCATTACCCGTTATTTTGGTTTTTAATAAACTCGTCGGCGAATTGTAAAAAATTTACAGATCCAGTGCTGGCTGCATCATAGAGTATGACTGGTTTTTTAAGCAATGGGGACTCAGCGATTCGCGCGTTTCTATGAATAATTGTTTTGAAAACTGGTAAATCAAAGCCCTCTTGAAGTTCCTTGACCACCATCTTGGCGATCCTGAGCCTCTGATCATACATAGAGAGAAGAACACCTTCAATCATTAATCCGGGGTTCAGGTTTGTCTTGACCATCTCTATGGTATTGAGTATTTTGGACAAGCCTTCAAGGGCAAATAATTCGGTTTGAACTGGAATAATCACAGCATCTGCTGCGGTTAGTGCATTGATTGTCAGAAGCCCAAGGGATGGAAGGCAGTCTATAATGATATAATCGTAATCCTCGCGTAAATGATCAATCACTTTTTTCATTGCAAATTCGCGATCGGGAGTGTTAACAAGCTCAATATCAGCTCCGACAAGGTCAATATCAGATGGCAGGAGATATAAATTTGGAGTTGAAGTGGCCAGAATTGCCTGTTTGGGATCTGCACCATTGAGCAGGCAATCATATAGCGTTAATGAAAATTCCTGCTGGTCACCTCCGGTGCCGGATGTACTGTTTGCCTGGGGGTCTGCATCAATCAATAAAGTCTTTTTTTCCAGAACAGCTAGACAAGCCGTAAGGTTAATGCTTGTAGTGGTTTTACCCACGCCTCCTTTCTGATTCGCAACAGCGATTACTTTTCCCATTTAAAGCAGTATCTCCTGATTGATCGTTGGCAATGTCAGTCTAAGCCCTTTGCTGTTGAAAAATGAAATAGCCTCTTGGTGATTCACCTGAATTGGTGGAAATGTATCGAAGTGACAACCAATAATATTACTACATCCGACAAATTCAGCGGCCATTGCAGCATCCTCGTAGCCCATGGTAAATATGTCTCCTAAGCATAAAATTGCAAAATCAAGTTTAGGGCAAGTCATCGGTATCAATTTCATGTCCAATGTAAGTGCTGTATCTCCTGACACATAAAAACTTACTTCTTCATTCCACACTACGAATCCAACTGGATTCGCGCCGTAGGATCCATCGGGCATTGAAGAGGAATGTATTGCATTAACTAGTTTTACTGTTCCAAATTCAAGCTTGATTTTGCCACCGGTATTCAATCCAAAAGTCTTTAGGCCCTGAGAGCCAAGCCATGTTGAAACCTCATACGTGCTAATGATTGGAGCGCCAGTTCTTTGTGCAATTTCAATGGTGTCCCCGACGTGATCGCCATGGCCATGTGTCAGCAAAATATAATCAGGCCTAATCAAATCAATATCTACTTCGGAGGCCAGGAGGTTGCCTTTTATGAAAGGATCAAAAAGAAGCAATTTTCCCAACGTTTCGACCAAAAATGCTGAATGGCCAAAATATTTGATTTTCAAGGCGCTAATTTTGTGCAAAGCTAAGAATTGCGGCGGATTTGAGTGAGAATATGACAGGCGGTGCATGCAGTCATGGGCATAATGTCTATTTTCGCTACTGATGAAAGTCAATACACTGGCAGGTTGGATTCTGATCCTTGTTATTTCAAGTTGTCGTAAAGATCAGCGCCATATCGGAAGTGTCTTCCATTACAATCAGCCCAACCTCGTCACCAGCCTTGATCCGGCCTTCGCTAGGACCCAGAATAATTATTGGGTGGTGGATCATCTTTATAGCCAATTATTGGATCTGGATGATTCACTCTCAATTGTCCCTGAACTTGCATCCAGTTACAACGTATCATCCGATGGACTTACTTACACATTCATCCTTCGTCAGAATGTTTACTTTCATCCTGACAGTTGCTTTGGTCGGCAATTAACACGAAAAGTCAATGCAGATGATGTGAAATATAGCTTTCTGAGGCTGTTGGATCCGGGACTTAACGCGCCCGGGCGATGGATTTTTCTTGGAAGATTAGACAGCCTGATGCCTATTGAGTCCAGGGATGACAGTACCCTCATCATTCATTTGAATAAGCCTTTTTCACCTTTCCTTAGTCTATTGACGATGCATTATTGCAGTATTGTTGCGAAGGAGGCAGTTGAATTTTATAAAAGTTCCTTTGGACGTATTGCAGTCGGAACAGGCCCTTTTCGCTTAAAAAAATGGTCGGGCCAGCAAGGAATGTTCTTAGTGAAAAATGAAAATTATTTTAAAACAGGACTTCCAAAACTTGACGGAGTCCGAATCAGCTTTATTGAAGACAGAAATACAGCTTACTTGGAATTTCTAATGCAAAGAATAGATTTTTTTAATGGCATTCAACCATCCTTTGCATTGCAGTTGTTGAATCGCAACGGTACCCTGCGTCAAGATAAAGTGGGGAAGATGATATTCCAGAACGGCCCTTTTTTGAATACAGAGTATATTGGTATTAATGTTAGTCAGCTTAAGCAGAATCATCCATTACGTCAAAAAAAATTTCGCCAGGCATTGAACTATGCTATCGACCGCAAGAAAATCATTGAGTACTTCAGATATGGAATAGGAACTCCTGCTAACTCAGGATTCATTCCTAACGGTCTTCGGGCTTTCAATCCTGAAGCAGTTCCTGGTTACTCTTATGACCCGCTCAAGGCAAAACAATTATTGAAGGAATGCAATTACAGCACGTTGGAGAACAATACAGAATCAACAGAACTCGTATTGTACACCAATAAAGACTATGTCGATTTAATGACCTTCATAGCACGTCAATGGCAAGAGATCGGAATTGCGGTGAAAATTGAATTACTAGAAACAGCTACTTTACGTGAAAAAATGAGGAATGGTGAAATTTCGCTCTTTAGAGGCTCCTGGATTGCTGATTACCCGAATGAAGAGAGCTTTCTTACCTTCTTCTATGGTAAAAATCCAGTGCCGCCAAATTATACACGGTTTTCAAATCAAGCGTACGATCTCGGTTATGAAAAACTAATACAGCATCAGTCTGATACTTCAAATTTTGGCTTGTGTCAGGCTATGGATAGAATTCTGATCGATGAATGTCCTGTTGTTTTCTTGTTTTATGACAAGACAGCATGGTTTTCACAATCTAATATCACTGGACTCAGACCCAATGCGCTTAATCTGCTGAAGCTTGATTCAGTATACAAAGGTGAAAATAAATAGCAGCTAACCTATTTGTTAGAAAATGACTTTGTATAAAGGAGTTGGCCGTCTATGGCATTAGCTTCAGTGATAATAAGTCCTCCAGGCAATGGCTTACTGTCCAATGCAATCAAGGTAGTCTCAGTGCCGGAAAATTTCTTTTCCAGAATTACTTGACCTTCGGCGTTAAACAGTCTGATTTGTTGGACTGGAGCTGATGAACGAATAATCATTTCATCTGATGTAAACCAGCTATCCAAAATGGGTGTGTTGGAAATACTATTGGTAAAATTAAGATTGCATACTGACCCATCTTTCAGAATAATTTCCTGCGGGCCCCAGAAAGCAAAGTTTAACTTGTGATCACAGTCAAAGCTGCATACAACATCTCCCTGGCGAAGCATATTGCTTTTTGTTGGATCTGACCAGGAGACAAACAAGTTTCCGTCTGAAGCGGCACTGAAATTGATTCCATTGTATTGGATATCTGTAAAAATTGAATTAAAAGTGAGATTTTTACATCCTTCGAAGTCACCTTTCAATCCAAGTTGGATGCCATCAAATTCGGTACTTTCGACTGTGATAAAGTTGTAGTGAAAACCCGAAGTAGTCTTCGTGCATACAACATTTAAATCCATCGAACATTCCGTGCGACTCATTACTTCGCCGCTAAAGCCAATTTTTTCAGCTCCGCTGACATCCCCATAATGGCCTATCCCGAACTCGTTATTGACCTTTTTGAATACCAGGTCATTGACCAGAACATTTGAATTGCCCTTGTTGTCAAATCCTTTTGGATTGTGTGCGACTCCATAATACTTTCCGACTTTTAGTGTCGGCGTGAGACCAAGAATCAACTTTCTTAATTCTGAAATGTCTGAGCTACTTACTACGCCATTATTATTGACATCTCCGAGTACCAGTTGAAGATTATTCATGGGTTTGATCGAAAGAATATATTTCTGAAGAATAACGATGTCCTGTGTGGAAATGCCATTTAATTCATCTTCGCCTTTTAATGGAATATTTTCAAGGCCAACAACATAATAATCCCTAATGGATGGAAAGAAAAATTCGCAATTATAAAGGCCATTTAAGAGATCATATTTAGGATTACTACTATTGTAAAGATCAAAGGTTACCACTTTGGGAGTAAACTTAGAAGAAAACTGATTATAAACTTTTATTTGAAAGCTGTCGGTACATTTGGTGCCTCCGCCGCCACCTCCGTCATTGCTTGGAATTCTTAGTGCCTGTGCAATGGCTGTATCCAGGCTAACTGTATTGGATTTGCCGAATGGAACATTAAAATTCACCTCACCATTAGGAGCAATCACGACAAAGGTCGGCGTGCCATACCAGGACCCGAATGTTTTGTTATCCTTATAAGGAGCTACTGCGGCCAATGAGCCACCATCGGAGCCTACACCCGGGAATGTAATGCCATATTTTTGGGCATAAGTCTTGACATAGCTGTTATTATCAAAGCTCATAGTTGATAATTCGAAAAATTGAACTCTTCCATTTCCGCCGCCCCATTTCTGATAAATTGGTTCCATCATTGGCGCAATACTGTTGCATGGTGGACAATCAACAAAGAAGATCTTCAGCACTACTACTTTTTCCTTATTCAGGTAATCAGCAAAGAGTTTATGCGTTTTGTTATTATAATCCGTTACAGTGAAGTCTGGAGCCTTCACGGCAAAAAGGCCTAACGGCATTAGAAGAATGAGTAGCACTAACTTTTTCATGTTTTTGCTGTTACATAATTTGAATTTCAAAGATAGGTCATTTTCGAAAACAAAACAGCATAAATTTTGAGGCAAATCATTGAGTTGGAGGATCTTGGACTTTGTGATTACCGGGTTGCCTGGGATCATCAGACCAAAGTACATGAGTCTCTCATCGGAATGAAACGCAGTCAAGCTGGTGATGTTGAGGTCCGGCAGAAATTGATTCTGTGCCAACATCCACATGTATATACCCTGGGTAAGTCAGGTAAGGAGGGTCACCTAAAAATCGCAGATGAAGAACTGCGTGAAATTAATGCAGAATTTTACAAAATAAATCGGGGAGGTGACATCACTTATCATGGTCCCGGACAATTGGTTGCCTATCCAATTCTTGATTTGGATCATTTTCGAAATGATGTACATTGGTATGTGCGGAGCCTTGAGGAAGTAATATTAAGAATCCTGGATCATTTTGGCATTGTCGGAGGTAGAATTCCTGAATTTACCGGTGTTTGGGTAAGAATCGAAAGCCCAAATCCCAGTAAAATTTGTGCGATCGGTGTGCATCTCAGTAGATGGGTCAGTTTACACGGCCTTGCATTTAATGTCAATCCTGATTTACATTATTTCAATCATATCATTCCATGTGGCATACAAAAAGAAGGCCTTGGCGTTACATCGCTCAGTAAGGAACTTGGGAGGGAAGTAGAATTTGAAGAAGTTAAATCTCTTTTCATTCAGAATTTTGAAGAAATATTTAATGTAATAACGAAGAATAAGTATGAAATCGCAAACGAAGAAAATCAGTGAATCCTTCACCGCCATGACGGAGCTGGTACTGCCCAATGACACAAACCTTTTAGGTAATTTGATGGGTGGCAACTTAATGCGTTGGATGGATATTGCTTGTGGCATTTGTGCCAGTCGTCACTGTGAGGCGCCCACGGTCACGGTATCAGTAGATCACCTTACATTTCAAGAGCCTATTAAGCTTGGAGACATCGTGACAATTAATGCCAGTGTATCAAGGACTTTCACTACATCACTTGAAATATTTGTGGAAGTATTTATAACGAATATAAGAAAGAAAGAAAACAGGAAATCCAATCAGGCCTACTTTACTTTTGTCGCGCTGGATGAAAGGACCATGCGGCCGCAGGTTATTCCTCAGGCAGTCATTGAAACGGACGAGGAAAAAAAAATGTGGGAGGATGCAGCGATCAGAAGGGAATTGCGTTTGCTTCAAAGCGGGAGAATTCAACCTTCCGAGGCAACATTGAGCAAAAACCTGCTTAACTCTTAGCATCAAGAAAGAATCTATGAATAACATTGGCTCAGTCTTAATTCGTTAGCTTTGCGGGTCAAAATTCTATCGATGCGGACCAGATTGTCTTTAACGGCATTTTTTTCTTTGATCATATCACTGATTGTAGCCCAAAAAGGAGATTTAAGGGGTCATGTATACGATAAAGCTACTGGTGAGCCATTGTCCTTTGCAACAGTCTTTCTAAAGGGGACCACCTATGGTGCAATAACTGACGAGAACGGGTTCTATAATTTAAGTTCGATACCAATTGGTAATTATGTGATTTACGCAACCTATATTGGTTACGACACATCTTCGGCAGAAATAATATTAAAGAAAGGACAAATTATAAATAAAAATTTTTCAATTTCTGAATCTGCCATCAAATTAGATGAGGTAAGTATTTCAGCGGAAAAAGAGCAGGCGAGAACGGAAGTTAAAGTGTCAAGCATTTCAGTTACGCCTAAGCAGATCAAGGCTTTGCCTTCGACAGGTGGCGAACCGGATATAGCACAGTATCTTCAGATAATTCCGGGAGTTATCACTACGGGGGATCAGGGCGGTCAGATTTATATACGGGGAGGAAGTCCGGTGCAGAACAGAATCATGATTGACGGCATGACCGTTTTCAACCCCTTTCACTCCATTGGGATCTTTTCAGTCTTTGAGACCGAAGCCATTCGAAGTGCCGACGTCCTCACCGGGGGATTCGGAGCGGAGTACGGAGGTCGGATTTCCGCCATTGTTGACCTAAGGACCAGAGAAGGAAACAAGACGCGTTACGGAGGCCTCATTAGCAGTAGTCCTTTTATGTCTAAGGCACTACTGGAAGGCCCAATAATTAAATTTAATCCAACTTCTAATTCCAGCACCTCTTTTTTACTTACCGGAAAAACATCGTACATCGATCAAACCTCCAAGTACCTGTACAAATATGCACTGGATAGCCTGACAGGCAGGCTGCCATTCAGTTTTCAGGATTTTTATGGAAAAGTTTCTACAATCGCTTCTAACGGTAGTTTTCTGAATTTATTCGGCTTTAATTTCAATGATGCCGTCAAATATACAGGACTGGCAAACCTCGACTGGCATGCTACAGGTGCGGGTGCAAATTTTAAAATGATTCCGAATAATTCGGGAATGATATTTGGAGGTAATATTGCCTATAGTGATTATAATATACGGTTGGATGAATCTCAATCTGAACCCAGGACCAGTCGCATCAAAGGGGTTCTCAGTAATCTGGATTTTACATTTTTTGGCAGGCATTCAGAGATAAAGTACGGGATTGAGTTTAACGCGTACTCAACGGATTTTAAGTTTACTAATTTTCTTAAAATACCAGTTCAGCAAACAGATAACAATACTGAAGTTGCGGGTTTTATTAAATATAGACTTAGCCGTTACGGTTTTGTTTTTGATCCAAGTATTCGACTACAGTATTATGCATCGATCAGCAGAGTGTCTCTTGAACCCAGACTTGGTCTGAAATATAATGTAAATTCTAAATTTAGGATAAAAGCCGCTGCTGGGCTTTATTCACAGAACTTGCATAGTTCTGTCAGTGAGCGCGATATCGTCAATCTATTTGTAGGATTTCTGACCTCACCGGATCTGATTTATGCAAGCCATTTGGTTGGCGGATTTGAAGTAGATCTTAGTAATACTGTTACACTAAATATTGAATCTTACTACAAGGATTTTAAATCGCTTTATAACCTCAACCGTAACAGAAGAGACATACTGGAGCCAGAATATACCAAAGAAACAGGCAATTCCTACGGGGTGGATTTTTTGGTAAAAGCAAACCGTGTAAACTGGAATCTCTGGCTGGGATACTCCCTTGGTTATGTCAATCGCAATGATGGTGTACAAACATTTCCTGCATTGTTCGACAGAAGACACAATATCAATGTTGTTGTAGATTATCAATGGGGTAGGGCGAAATGCTGGCAAACAGGTCTTCGTTATAATATGGGTTCCGGATTTGCATTTACAAAAGTGCAAGGATTTATTGGAGATAACAAACTCAGTGACGGACTCAATAGTAATTTCGGAATTGATAATCCAAATATTGGGGTGGTTTATTCAGATAAAATCAATTCAGGGCGCCTGCCTTATTATCACAGACTGGATTATTCAATTCGCAGGAGAATTGACTTTACAAAATTTTTGAATCTTGAAATCACGGCCTCCTTAACCAATGCATTGAACCGAAAGAATATTTTCTACTTTAATGTAGTCGAAAACAAACGCGTGAATCAATTACCTATCCTCCCATCGCTAACGGTTGCATTTCATTTTTAATCACTAAAGAATGAGGATAATAAAGGACTTTAGAAAAATTGCTTTTTTGGCATTGTGCTGTTTATTTGTCTATTCTTCCTGCAAAAAAGAAGGAACTAATTCTGCTTCACAAAATCAGAAATCAATTACAGCTCAACCGAATAATGCTCCACATATCAGCGTGCCTGCCAACATGACACCAGTCTCCGGGCCGCCTACCACACAGCACTCTCCGCAAAACCCAAAAGGCATTTGGCATTTCACTTGTCCCAAGGGTTGTCCAGGCGGGGGTGGAGATGCATCGCCTTGTCAGAAATGCGGGATGACACTGGTTCACAATCAGGCTTATCACCAATAATCGTTTTTTATACTTTTGCCAAAATGCGAGGATGATAAATCCTAAGTATTTGTCTCGTATTAAAGCGTATTCTTGCTTCTGCGTAACATCTAAGTGCATTTGCTCATTTTTAGAGTGAGCGTCCCCAGTTGAGCGATTCTTCAACTTCGTTAATGTCGAAATGTGAAAGATTCCAGAACTTCTCATTAAGATAATTCAGAATATTCGATATGTCTGCAGGTTGCAAGATGTGATTTTCAGGCATATCTGTCTGGTGAAAGCGACCCTTAAAACGTGAACCCTTGTCTCGATTTATGCCATAGCGTATCCATGATGGGATCTCCCTGCGATGCAAACGGATGTATGCAGTATCTTTCAATGGCGGATACCACTGTCCAAGGCCCTCAGCTTCATGCCCGTGACAAGAGGCGCAATGTGTGTCAAACATGAAAGCACCTTCTTTGAAGGAGGATGTAGACATATTACAAGCCGATAAGACGAAAAAAAATATTAAGAAATGGCTAATTTTCATTTAGTAATTTTTCAATGTCTATTATGAGTCGGTCAACATCCTTTTCATCTGTTCCCAGTGCGTAAGATCGAAGATGCCTTTGGTGATCAGACAACAGAATCCAGCCACTGTGGTTAATACCGCCTGGCGCACTGTCATCTTCTACTGCCGTACTCATATAGTAGGACGCGAGATTTTTAATTTGGTCCGGATCATTTCCCCGCATTAGGTGAATTCTTGGATTGGTAAAGCCTACTTTATTATAATACTCATTAAGTCTTGAAATGCTGTCCCTTTTAAAATCAAGCGAAAAGCACAAGTAATCGATATCTGCAGCTGAATTAAAATGCTGATTAATTCTCATAATATTCCGCATTACTTTAGGACAGATTGTGGGGCAGGAAGTAAAAAAAAAACATGCCACATTTGCCTTTCCTTTTAAAAGGGTTAACTGTATTTTTTGGTTGTCCTGATCTGTCATCGTGAAATCGGGAATTTGAGAATACAATGTGTCTGTGCCATTCCAGCTACGTTGTCCAAGTATTGGCAATTTTTCGTTGTGCCTGCAGGCGTTGAGTGTGATCAATAAAAGCGTGGAAAACAAAAAATTACTACAGATCCTCTTCATCTATTTTGTTTTTAGCATCGTCCCAGTCTTCATAGGTCAGTTTCAATATTCGCTCAGTTTGAGCTGTGATTTTAACAGATTCAGCGAGGCAGAAGTTCACCAGCCATATTATTTCATTGCCTGAAATCAGAACCAGGCATTTTGATTTCTGGAGCCTGGGTATTTTGAAATCTGTCAGGATATCCTGAACTTTTTTCTTACGCCCATTCATGCCAAGCGGTCTAATAAAATCGCCATCATTCCATGCCCTGAGTTTTAATGGAAAGCGGATTTTGTCAAGATCAATATAAATAATGTTAGGAGGTGAGGACTTATATTCTTTTTGAACCTCCACTAAACTGTGTTCTCTTAATGAGATCATCGTATTTTTACAAAGCAAAAGTGTTTGATGCTCAATTATGAGTTCTTCATTAAAGACTTTGTCCTCTTGTCTGTTATTTGTCAGTAAAATTTTGCTCCGGTCAATAAAAGCGGACCATCCTGAATCAGACCGGAATTCCTTACCTGGGTTCATTAGATTCTGCCTTATTTGTGAAAGCGTGCTATGATGAAATCCGATTTCTGATAAATACTCGAATAAAAAATAATCTTCCGCTGTATTTAGAACGGTGAGCGTTATCAAATCTTCTTTCTTCTGAACATACTGGCTTTCCCATAATAACCTGTATTGATTCAGCAGGTTCTTTGCGGATTCGATAATCTGAATGCTGCGTGCCGCGTTGCGCGTAAATTCGGGATTAATTTTTCTGAATGCCGGAATGGCTTCATGGCGAAGAAGGTTGCGATGATACATGGTTTCCAGGTTGGATGAGTCTTCCATCCACTTGATATTGTTCAGATTGGCAAAGTCTTCAATTTCATCTTTGGTGCAATTTATCAATGGGCGAACCAGCACTCCTCTTTTGCTGGCTAGTGAGGAGAGTCCTTTGAGGCCTGCACCTCTTGAAAGATTTAATAAAAAAGTCTCAATCCGGTCATCCATGTGGTGTGCAGTCAGTACCGCAGACAAATGATGCTTGCTGCGGATATACTCAAAATAGTTGTATCTGGCCAATCTGGCCTCCGCCTGAATATTCGATTCCCGGTTTGTAAGCGGATGAACTTTATAAAATAGTCTAATCTTATGTGAATGGCATAGATCCTGTACAAATTGGGCATCCCGTTCTGACTCTTCTTCCCTAAGCTGATAATTGATATGCGCACAGGCAAAATCCACACCGAGCATTCTAAGGGCATGAAATAGGGCAGTGGAATCCACACCGCCGCTCAAAGCAAGTAAGTACGTACCGTTCGGAAATTGCTCAAGGCATAGATTTACCTGTTGTAATACCCTGTGCATTTGAAAAGTTAATTAATTTGTAAGCTGAATTACAGTTTGCCAAAATTACGGGCAAACTTAAGATAATTGCAACTTTAAATATCAAACTGATATGAAAACCTTGAATATTGTTGTGGCCCTGTTATTTCTGGTTGGAGCTGCATGTCAAAAAGCCAAAAAGGCTGAAACTACAACAGTTGGTACAGCACCTGTTCCAGCTACGAATTCAAATTCAACTACGGTTCCTTCCATCGTTAAGCTTTTGAAGGCGGATGAGGCATTTATTAAACAAGCGACGATGCAGAAACCATATCCAATGATTACAGATAGTATCTGGAGTTTTTACTTTGCGCTGTCTATTAGCGAACCAACCCCAAAGGACAATATTTACAAAGGGCACTGGCTTGACCTAAAGGAAGATGGCCGTTACAGCAAGGGTCAGTACGGAAATACAACTGATGAGGGTTATTATTTCTACGATCAGTCACGAAAGACGGTTGAATTTCGGAGTTCTATGAAAGACACGAGTTCAGAATGGACCGTTAAAGTTGATCCTGATGCAATGCTTTTAATCGGGACAGCAAGATTTAATAACAATCCATGGCAAATTAAACTTTTAAGAAGGTCATCTTTACCTGAGGAAGGCAAGCCATTAAAAAATGAGAATTTTCAAAAATAAATCCTATTTCAAATCAAATCGTTGCGATAAGTATCTGTAATATTGTGATATACAGATACTTATAGTTATTCATGCTCCGGAGAGGTGCGTACCTGAATAAGAAACCAAGAGCATAAAAAGCATACGGTACAGATAGCAGCAATAATCATAATTATCAGATTTTGAGTTAGTATCAGCAAAGATAATACATATTATTATAATATCTAATATGTAAAAAAATATTTTTTTACATAACAAATGGGTGTATTATCATGTTAATAGTCAAAATATCAATGATTATGAAAGTTTTATTCGCTCTGCTCGCTACGTTTATGGTGTTAAGTGTTCATTCACAGATAGTTACACCTGCTCCAAGTCCCTTTTGCAAAATAGAGCAAAAGTTGGGTCTCGGTACAGTAACTATCGAATATTCCAGGCCGAGCATGAAAAACCGTACAATTTTCGGTGACCTTGTTCCCTATGGGAAGTTATGGAGGACTGGTGCCAACCGTTCGACTGTAATCACTTTCAGCGAAAATGTCAAGATCGAAGGGAAGGATCTGGCGAAAGGCTCTTATTCGCTTTATACTATACCTGGAGAGAAGTCATGGGATATCATTTTCTACAATCAGACCAATATAGGGGGCACTCCAGATCCCTATGAACCCAGTAAGGAAGTAGTCAAAGTTCAGGCCATGCCTGAAATGCTAACGACAAGTGTAGAGACATTTACCATTGACTTAAACAATATCAAAATGAACTCTGGCACGCTTTATCTGATGTGGGAAAATACAGCAGTAGGAGTAAGTATCACCACTGATGTTGAAACGTCGGTTATGAAAAATATTGACAAAGTTCTGGCTGGGCCAAGTTCTGATGATTACTACCTTGCTGCAAGATATTACCTGGATTCGGGAAAGGATCTCAATAAGGCTCTTCCTTGGATTCAGAAAGCCACTTCTATGGATCCTAAGTACTGGAAAATAAGGGTGGAATCACTCATACTGGGCAAATTAGGCAAAATTGATGAAGCCATCGCCGCCGCAGAAAAATCCAAAGCATTAGCCATAGAGGATCATAACGATGATTATGTGAAAATGAACAACGATTATATTACAGAGTTGAAGCTTAATAAGCCAAAATAGTCTGAGGATAAGATTAAATCCAGCCTCTGTCCGAAATGGCAGGGGCTTTTTATTTGTCCTCAAATACAGCAGAACCTACCCGTAGCATATTCGATCCTTCCTCCAGCGCTAGCTGATAATCAGAGGACATACCCATAGAAAGCACGGTAAACTGAGATCCAAAAAGCCCTGATTTTTTTAATTCATCAAAATGTTGTCTAAGGGTTTTGAACTCTGATCTTGTTACGCTTTGATCGGAACACAGACTCCCAATACTCATAATGCCCATAACATTTATCATTGAAAGCGCTGACCAGGGATCTTTTGATAACGACTCGATCAGCAGGTGATATGGAATCCCGTGTTTGGAATCTTCCGGAGAGATCTTGATCTCTAGCAAAATGTTGGCCCTTCTATTGATTTTGTTGGCATAATCATTAATTGAATGAGCGAGTTCGAAGCTATCAACAGATTGAATGAGGCTGACAAAAGGCATTATTAGCTTAATTTTATTTTTTTGCAAATTGCCAATGAGGTGCCATTGAATATCGACGGGCATTAAAGACTGTTTTCTTTGCAGTTCCTGAGGTCTGTTTTCTGCAAATATTCTTTGACCTTGTTGATAAATATCCATCACTTTTTCGTCCGGCTGCATTTTGGAGACAACGACCAGCGTAGCTTGGTAAGATTGTGCTCTTCGTAAAATTTCTTTATAGGCGGACATGTTATTTTGTTTGAAGAAGTAAAGAGATATCATGTTCTTCAACCTCATCTGGGTGGTTGAGGGCATTTATTAGTTTAAAACCATTAAATCTATTAAGTTCCGACCTGTGGATGGGAGTGCTTTGTATATAGCCAAGACTTAATAGGGATTGCCTCATGCAGCCATTCAGCAAAAAAGTATCCGGAGTGTACCATTTGCTTCCTTCCCGAAAAATCAGATTGGCTCTTGAAGTATCCGTTATCATTCCGTTACGGCAAAAGACCGGTTCGATATAACTGCCATCTTGTTGTTGAGTGTGCACGAGCGACAGACGGTCATAGTACTTGAAATCGTACCGTAGTCTCGGTGATTCCACCAACTGATAATGTGTTGTTTTTGAATTGAAGATTGTGCTAATGGAAAACTTCAATCTTTCAGAATTGTATAAAACCCTCACACGTCCATTACCTATTCTCCCAAGCTGATTTGTAATGGCCTTCAGATCATGCGGCTCATGATCCGGATAAAATTTCATAAATGTATTTTTTACCCTTTCATTATGAAATTCAACATTCCTGAATTTACCGTCTATTAATCTAATGGTTTCAATAAACGGGTACATAAATTTTTGTGTTTAGTTCTTCGTACTCTTGCAAAGGATCAGACAAAGCATGAATTCCTCCTCCAGATTTAAACCTTAAGCCCTCTTTCGTTATTTCGATGTACCTGATCATAACGGCTGTGTCCAGAACATTGTCCATGTACAAGCCAGCAATACCTGTATAATAAGATCTTTCGTGACTTTCTGCTTTTGCAATTAATTTCATTGTGCTTTGTTTAGGGGCTCCTGATATTGAGCCAGCAGGTGTCAGCATGTCTATTAGTGTCCCCCAGTGCTTTTGATAGTGTGAGGTCAACTTTCCGGTTATTTCGCTGCTCATTTGCAAAATAGGGCCTCTATGAGTTGTTATATGCTCTGTATATCTAAAGCGCCCTACATTTACTTTATCACATACCATGGCAAGATCATTGCGTAGAAGATCAACAATAGCATTGTGTTCAGCTTTTTCCTTTTTGTTTTTACGGAGTATTTCTTCTGCATTTTCAAGATCTGCTTTGATCGTTCCTTTCATTGGGAAAGTTTGGATATTGTTTCCAACAATTCTGATGAACTGTTCTGGAGAAAAAACAACGAATTTGTCTCGCATCCAAACCTTATAAGGGGCATTAGCCAGGTAAAACAATAATTCCGTTTCAATTTCGCAACGTACCGGGGTGCTGAAAGTCAGATTGCAAATATAACTGTCACCTTTTTCAATTCCTGACAACACCTGATCAAACGCAATCTTATAATCTGTGTATGGCAAGGGCGTCGTTTCTAAGTTAAAATTAATTGGTTCCAGTTTATTGCCAGGCATCCTGAAGTTAAATTTGAGTTCTGCCGGATCTATATCTTTTAATAACTCACAAAAGCCATATTTCTTCTCAAAATCTACCAAAAAAAAGAAGGGTTTATTTTCATGTTGAAATCGATTGATCCTTTCAATAGTCTGGCTATATTTTATTTCAGGCATAGGTACAAATGTAGAAATCATTTTTTACAAAAAATCCGGTGATTTTATTTCTTCTGCCAATCTAAACTTATGACTTCGTTTAGTGCCTGAAAATGTCCAAATCAAATGCTTTAGATAAAAATAAGCTCATTGAATGGTCTTGTTTTATTATTGGTTATATTTTTGTACACTTAATACATGTAATTGTCAGTTCTGCTCGTTGATCATAATGATTCATTTACGTATAATATTGCTCATTTAATTGCGTCTTGTGGTCATAAAACGGATATTTTTCCTTATGGCCCGGGATTGCTTGAAAGGGCCAGGGGGTATAAAAAAGTAGTTCTGTCGCCAGGGCCAGGTGTTCCGGAAAATTACACATTTAGCCTGCAACTTTTGGGTCAAAAGATTCCCGGGCAGGATATTTTCGGGATTTGTCTCGGTATGCAATGCCTGGCGGTATATGCCGGGGCAACGCTTTTTCGTCAGGCGAACGTTAGGCACGGGGAGGAAGAAATGATTCACAATTACAAGGTTGAAAATTCCGTAATGCAACATCTTGATGGAGAATTTAATGCGGCGCTATACCATTCCTGGGCAGTAGAAGCCAGTTCCTTACCAGATTCGCTGAAGGTCACTGCAACTTCATCTCAAGGGGTAATAATGGGACTGATGCATACAGCACAATCCATTGAAGCGGTACAATTTCACCCTGAATCTTTTTTGTGTCATGTTGGACAACAAATCATGGAATCATGGCTCAACAGATAGTTGCTAAAATTAGCTGTCCACTTATTTTGATGCTCTTGATTTGTGGCGAAGCCATGTCGCAGGTAAGTGGCAGAATTATAACGCAGGATGGAGTACCCATCCCGTTTGTGAGTATCTACATTCATGGAACTACGACAGGTACAAGCAGCAATGAACTTGGCAAGTTTGAACTTCATACTGGTAAAGGAAATTTTGATCTCGTTTTTCAACAAATCGGGTTTGAAAAACAAATCCGAAACATCGTTGTGGATACGGGTTTGATTAATTTTGAAGTTATCATGTTTCCCGCCAGTTATCAATTAAATGAACTCGAATTTACCGCCAGCAGAGAAGATCCTGCCTATGCTATCATAAGAAAAGCAATTGTGCGTAAAAAAGAATTAAATAAGATCCGAAACGCTTACACTAGAAAGGCCTACACTAAAGGTGTATTGAAAGTACTTCGCGCTCCCAAAGAAGTGCTGGGTCAAAAGATTGGCAACCTCGGGGGTATGTTAGATTCTGCAGGTCGTGGTATTCTTTATCTTTCAGAAGCTGAGTCCATATTGGCGTCAGATGTCCGAGGGCATTTGACGGAGACCATGATTAGTTCAAAAGTTGCTGGAAATGACCGTGGTTTTTCATTTAATCGGGCATCTTCTCTTTCTTTTGATCTAAATCAGAATAGTTCTGAATTTGGCAGATCGATTGTCTCGCCGTTGGCTGATTATACTTTTAATCATTACCGCTTCAAGCTCATGGGTGAGTTTGAGCAAGAGCACATGGTGATTTATAAGATATTTATTGAACCACTTTATTCAGAAGACGCATGCTGGCATGGATTTTTGTATATTAATGGATCAGATTATAGTCTGTATGAATTCGATGGTTTTATTTTAGGAGCACAATGCAAACAGGAGATTTTTGACACGATCAGAATAAAGCAGCAATATACTATCCAGCCTTCTGTTTTTCCTGCCGGGATTCGGAATCAGGTTTTTCGTTTTAATGCAGTTTTTTTTGGATTTAAGGTTGAAGGAAGTTTTACAGTCGATTTATCTGAGTACCATCTAACGGATGGTAAGGATGTGTCCCGACGAAGAGAATCTCTGGTGATTGAGGATAGTTCAAACTTAAAGAGCACCGAATACTGGCTTAAGGCTAGACCAGTTCCTCTATTGACTGAGGAGGCTTTGCACTACAGCAAGAGAGATAGTGCCAAAGTAGTCAGGGATTCCCGTCGTTTTAAAGATTCAATGGACCGGAAGAACAATCGTTTTGGTTATGGTAACCTGATTTTAGGTTACGCCTATAACCAAACCTATAGAAGGTCCTCATTCAGCTTTCAAAGTCCGGTAAACTCTATTCAATTTAATCCTGTCCAAGGCCTTGCCGTAGGCACTTTGATGCGTTATTCAAAATCCTGGCGAGAGAGACTGTCGCTGCAATCTCTGGTATTAAGCTTTAATATTGAGTACGGTATTTCAAATAGAAAATGGCTTCCGGGCCTGGGCTTCCGGTACAACTATAATCCTGTAAAGAATTCAGTATTTAGCTTTCATATAGGAAGTGATTTTCATGAATTCAACAACAAAGTCGAGACCAATACAATGTACAATCAATATAATTGCCTATGGCTCAAAAAAAATGCACTCAAGCTCTATCAGAGTGATGAAATATCTGCTTCATTTGCAACGGACATAAATTACGATCTTAGATTCGAATCAAAGGTATACGCTGCACACCGGTATAATCAAACCAACCATTCAGATTACAGTTTTCGATACAAGAATAAGCTATATGAGTCCAACAGTGATTTTAATGGATCTTCAGAAAAGCTGTTGATAAGTCAAAAGGATGCGGTCATCTTTCGAATTGGATTGTATTACACACCGATGACTGAAGTATGGAAGACTCCAGAAGGAATTGATAAAACAGGTAGTCGTTGGCCCGAATTTTATCTTCGAAATCAGTTTTGTTTTTATGGCTCGCAATCAGGGGTATCATGGTCTACGATACTCAAGGCGACCTATCAATTGTCACTTTCAAGCTGGGGAGATTTGAAAATCAGTGGAGAGTTGCAAAAATATTTTTATGGCGTGCCTGATTTGCCTGAGGCAATTTATGCCCAAACTAACCCTTTTTCAGTTGAAGACTTAACCGGTATCATAGGATTTAGGGCATTAAAAAATTATGTATATCGGATATAGTCAATATGCAGAACTCCATGCAGAACATCACATGAACGGATTCATTCTGGATAAAATTCCATGGATCAACAAACTTCACCTAACAGAAATAGTCGGTACTGGACTGCTCGGTATGAAGGATAGGCTGCCTTACTATGAATTTTCTGCAGGTATTGGCAATATCGGATTCAAAGCTTTTAGACTACTAAGATTGGATTGGGTAAAAACTATGAATGGTAGCCAATGGGGGCCATCATATCTACGACTGGGAGTCAATAATTTCTTAAGTATTGGGCGTAAAAACTGATTCTAAAAGAGACCGAATTATTATATTTTTAGGAATTTAAAGTAATTCCAAACGTTTTGCTTGCGTAAGGCTAAATAATATATCCCAGAAGGAATTGCTTCAATAGAAATTGAATGGTCTTCAGGTAATGTGGACTGCTTTATTTTGTCTCCATCCAAATTAAAGACAACGTATTCATTATATTGTTTGTGATCAATGCCTTGTAATATATAAAGAAAGTCTTTGGCTGGATTAGGATATATGATTAATTTGTCATTCTCTGGTGATGCAAAAAGTGCAGTTAAATTATCTAAAGGATAGGTTTGTATTGAGCGCGCAAAGGTGGCAGCAATTAATTCTTTTCGCGAAGGATTATAATGCACTGCATTGACAGGAATGATAGGCATATTCGATCCAAGTCTTCGCCAGTTGATACCCCCATCAACAGTAGCATAAGCGCCGAATACCGTACCTGCAATAATTACCTGATCTTTTGTACCGGGTAAAATAACAAAGTCATTAACTGGTTGATCCACGAGCTCTGAATTGGCAATGTTAATCCATGAATTTCCATTATCTGATGATTTAAAAAGATACCCCTTGTTGTCATTGTTTCGATAATTCGAAAAAGAAACATAGATTACATTATCATTGTCAGGAGCGTATTTTACAGCAGTGATATATCCAGGAGGTAATCCATTGGTCACGTTTGTCCATTGTCTTGTTACAGCATTACCTAGCCAGATATTGCCGTTGGTTGTGCCGGCAATTAACATATTCTGGATTCGCGGTGATTCATCCAGACAACTAATTGTGGGTGTAATTCTGTTGGGAAAAGGTCCATTGACCGTAAGATCAGGGCTGATCGCTTTCCAGTCTGGAATCATTGGATTAGTATTCAGAAATACTTTGACTGAAGCGGCATACATCGAGTCGGGCTGGAATCTACTCAAGAAATATGGAGCGTCCCAATTGAATGTGCCGGTAATTCCATAGGTAAAAGGCTGGTAGTCGCCAGTGATCCTGTTAGACTGGCTAATACCACCATATTGCGTTTCATACCATACAAGATCCTGCAGTCTGTTGTGAAATCTTGTTTGAAAACCATCTCCTCCCCATACATGTTTCCATGAATTGATAGAATTCTGATTTCCGCTTGATGTTCCATTATCCTGTGCGCCACCAAAATATATTGAAGTGTTTTTTATGTCGGTCTCCACTCTGTAAAACTGTGTGCATGGAATATTTTCTATGTCGGTCCACTGTGAATTGTTGGTGTTGAATTGATAAAGACCGCCATCTGTGCCTAGCAGGAGATTTCCGTTTTTTCTGAATATAAGTATGTGTTTGTCCGCGTGCAATCCAATTTGCGATTGGTCGTCGACATTAAACCAGGTGATGCCGCCATCCAAAGAACTCCAAAGATCAACGCCAAGCATATAGAGGTGTTGCGGGTTTTTGGGGTCTATGGCAATCTTTCCAAAATACCAGCCAAAGCCTCCAAGAAAACCACAATCCAATGTGCCGTAATCGATCGCAACCCTTGTCCAGCTTTCTCCACCATTTGAGGATTTATAGAGCCCTTCAATATTATACCCCCCGTTGCAACTGGTAAGATTTTTTACAGTACGGGCGAACAAGATATCCGGATTCGATTCACTGATATCTATGGCAATACGACTATAAATAGACTGCGGAATACCTTGCATAATGAGGCTCCAGTGTTCTCCTTGATCAGTAGATTTGAAAATTTTGCTATCCGGTCCTTCAGGCCTGCTATAGGAAGCAGTACGAATTCTGTGATAACTCGCTGCATACAATATGGAAGGATTGACAGGATTTATTGCAATATCAGATATTCCGGAACTATCTGAGACAAAAAGTGTCTTCGACCAACTTAATCCTGCATCTTTGCTTTTATAAAAACCTCTGTTTGAGTTGCTCTCGAACGGGTTGCCCATCGCACCTACATAAATAATATTGCTGTTGTTTGGATCGATGATGATTTCATTAATGACTCTTACTTCCGTTAATCCGGATTGTGTCCAGGTCAATCCTGCGTCTGTTGACTTGTACAATCCGAAGCCTATATAAGAGTTGCCATTAATATCCGGGTCTCCGGTGCCTGCATAGACAATATTTGGATTTTTGGGGTCAACGGCAAGGGCGCCGATGGAAAGCGTAATTTCTTTGTCAAAAACCGGAATCCAGTTCTTGCCACCATTAATTGTTTTAAAAATTCCTCCATTTGAAAAACCACAATACATAATGTCAGGGTTAGAAGGATCTTCTGCAACAGCACTAATTCTGCCTCCAATATTGGATGGGCCTTCCAAGGTCCATTTCTGATTAAATAAGTCATTCGGTGAGCGCTTAACAAGTCCTTCCCTGATTAAGTGTAACTTGGCCGCTCTTGTTTTAAGTAAATCTTCGGTTGGAATTCCATATTTGTCCCATTCTGTATTTTCTGAAAGGGGGGGCTCCGAAATCTCTGTCTTATTATAATTATTGCATGCCAACAATAGTATTATTGTTGAGAATAGAAGCCCAGTATAATATGAATTATATCGCATGTAAGGTCCAAGTTTTGTCTAGCGCTAAGTTACTAAAACCAGCGGAATGTTGATTAATTTTCAATGATCAGTTTGGTGACCATGTTATCAGCCAGCATGAAATAAACTCCGGGCGGCAACTGACCAGGTTCTATGGTATTTATTTTGCAGTTGTGGAAAATAATTTTTCCGTCCAGATTAAGCAATGTGATCTTTTTGTCAGTTGGTAACTGTCTTGTAACTGAACTCCAGTTGTTGCCACAATGTGTTCCGGATCTTTCAACTTCACTCAATGATGTTATTATTTCACTAAATCGAAGCGTAAAAACTCCAGATCCATGAGTTGCAACGGCTATTTTGTCAGTTCCGGGAATTCTTTTAATGTCGTAGATCGGAAGAGGCGTTGCTGGGTTCTGGTTCATACAGGTCCAGCTTTGGCCAAGATTGGTAGTCACATACAATCCGGTTTCTGAACCTGCAATAATTATATTGTTGTTATCTATCTTGATGTTTGTAATGCAATGAAAAGGAATGTCGGGAAGCTGTCCACTGATGTCTTTCCATTGCATTCCCATATTGTTCGAAATGAAAATATGCGGAGACCCGTATCCTCCAAGGCATACTAAAAGTGAATTGTCTGAAGTCCATTGTATATCTGATATTATTCTGTCCGGGAGGTTGCCAGTAATATTGATGGCATTTTTACCGCCGTTGGAAGAATAATAAACTTCCGGGGTGGAGAATTCATCAGGTAGTGTTGTGAAGACTAATAGATTGGTGTCAGCGGGTGATGAAATTATTTTATTGATAATTGAGCCACCTGTATTCGGCGTTATTTTTTGAAAAGACTTTCCGAAATCAGAACTTTTATAAATAAATCTTGAGGCGGTATACACTACATCTTGAAATGCTTTATTCACATTAAGCGGCGTGACAAAAGAAGATTCTTCATCTTGTAGTGAATTGGTCCAGGTTTTGCCACTGTCCTGAGAAAACGACAGGTAAAGATTTTGTGCGGCGCAAATCATTTCACCAGGCTGATATGAATTGATTGCACAAGCAGTACCATCACCCAGGTGCGTAGGGGTCCAGTTCAAATCTCCGGTAAATATAGCAGAACGATTATCCTGCAGTCCACCAATGGCAAAATTACTTTCAGAAGAAAAGCTAATTGCGTAAAACTGTGCAGTGTTAAGGCCGCCGTTGCATTCAAAGAAGGTTAAACCCCAATCATCTGAACGAAAAATTCCTCCATCGGTAGCGAAATAAAGTTTAGTTGGGTCATTCGGATTGCAAATAATGTCATGAAAATCAGCATGCATACCAATTTTGCCCATTTGATAACGTTCAAATGAATTGAAAGTGCCACTCATATCTGCAAATAAATCCACTCCTCCAATCATCAGTTTTTTGCCACTGCTATCCGAGATCATACCGCGTGTATACCAGCCTTGATAGCTGGTAATATCCTGAATGCTGTGCGTTTGCCAGTTCTTGAAGAAATTGCTTGATCGAAGTAAATGGATTGTTTGAAAAGAATCAGAAATCAAAGCATAAACTTTGCTGGAGTATGTGCTATTTATATGAAGCATGATTCGCCCGCGCATCTGTTCTGAGTAGGATTTTGTTATTTTGTCCCAGTTTGCTCCGCCATCGGTACTTTTGAAAATACCAAAACGATCACCTCCGAGTCCACCTACGCCTGCAAGTAAGTAATTGGAGGAGTCTATGTGAATGATCAGATCAGTTGTCATTTTTAAATCAGCGATGAGGCCCCAATGGTCTCCGCCGTCAATGCTTTTATAAATGCCGTGTGTCCCTGCAGCATAAATAATATCAGACTGATTCGGGTCAATAATTATTTTCCAAATGCATCTTTCTGGGTGTAAACTCCAGTCAAGAACAAGTGACCAGGTCAGACCTCCATCCCTTGTACGAAGTATTCCCATTCCGTAAGAGCCGCGCATTGTTCTAATGAATTTACCGTTGAGTCCCGATTCGTAGCTGTACGATTCACCAGTTCCAATAAATAAGGTACCTTGATGTACGGGGTCAATGGCTATAGCGGATACGGCCCCTATAGGATAGGGTAAAGATACCCTTTGCCATGCTTTTGCACCAATCCCGCCAGTTCTTGATCGCCAAAGACCTGCAGAGGCTGACCCTGCCCATACATTTGATGTGTCATAAGGATCAATCGCAAGAGAGAGTACTCTTCCTGAAATATTTTCAGGGCCAATCCATTCCCAGTGATTTGATCTCTGGATAAATGATGGCATATGAGCTTGATTGCTTATAGCACGGTAATACTGGTCAGAGCCAGGCAACTCAGGATAATTCACCACTATATTGTGGTAAAGAAAACTATTGTATATCCCTTTCGATTCATTCTTGGCGTCGAAGTTGCAGGAAATAAACCAATAAAAAACAATCACCAAAACAGGTGATCTAAGTAATCTCATTAGCCTCCGGTCCTTTTCGTATTTTTAAATCCTTTTGAAATTAATATAGGAATTACTTTATTGACGTGGTCTCCCTGAATGAGAATTAAACCATCTTTTACGCCTCCGCCAACGCCGCATTTCTGTTTGAGCTCTTTGGCAAGTCCCTCCATTTCTTTATCCATAAGATTAAGTCCCATGATTTTTGTCACCACTTTGCCGCCCCGGATGGATTCAAGCTGGACACGAACTACCTTACCGGAATAATTTGAATCTTTAATAATTTCCTGCGCATCAGGTTCATTTGCATGTGTCGAGTAGACCATGCTGAGATCTGACAAATTGTTTAACTTCTTACCCATCTTTTTTGGTTTCATTGTTGATGGCCTCACTGATATTCTTATTTCTAAGTGCGTCTGCGATATTTCTGTCCAGTGCCTTATGCGCAATTGGAGCAGTGTATTTATTCAGTGCTTCAATGGCTAGTTCGATGTGGTCGCGTATTTTGGAATCTAACGCATCTTTCAGATATGTGATCAGGTTTGAAATTTCAGACCTTTGCAAACTAGTCAAATATTGATGATTGTTCTTAAGAAATTTTTCAGAAGCTAGTTGTAGATATTTGCCTTCATTGATACTGTCGATTAGTGCTTTTTTTTCCTGATCTGACTTTGCAAATCTGATAGATTCCTGAAGCATCGAGGCGACTTCTGCGGCTGAAATGTTAAATTGCGATTTGATTGTAATGGATTGTTCAGTCTGCGTTCTCTGCTCAATGGCTTTTACTGTCAAAATGCCATCCGCGTCAATCATAAATCTGACTTGAATTTTCGGAATGCCGGCAGGCATCGGGGGGATGTCCTCAAGAATAAATTCAGCGAGCAATTTATTGTTTTCAACAAGATCTCTTTCTCCCTGATAAATCGCGATTTTTAAATTTTTTTGACCGTCGCGTGAAGTGGTATATTCTCTTGCCTGTTGAATTGGAATTTTTGAGTTTCGCGGAATAATGACATCCATTATGCCGCCGAGGGTTTCAATTCCAAGTGACAATGGGTTGACATCCAACAATAAAAAGTCCTTTCTATTTCCTGCAAGAATATCTGCCTGAATGGCAGCACCGAGTGCTACGGCTTCATCTGGGTGAAGAGAGCGGTTGGGTGTTTTACCGTAAAATGACTGAAGCGCATCAAATACGATCGGCATTCGTGTCGATCCACCAACAAGTAGAAGTTCATCTATATCATGAATATGCAGGCCACTGTCTGATAAGGCAAGTCTGAAGCAATCTAGTGTTCTGTCAATATAAGGTTGTGAAAGTGTTTTATATTCTTCATTGGAAAGCGAGAGTATATGATGATTCCAGGTAGTAGAAAAGTTATTTGAATCACTTAATTCGTGTTTTGCGGCCCGGGCTTTAAAAAATAATTCCGATTGCTCAATTGGATTTTCTGGGTATAACTGATACTTCTCCTTCCAGAATTTAATAATTTCGCGATCAAAATCATCCCCTCCGAGATTAGTGTCTCCCCGTGTTGCCAAAACGTCGAATACGCCATCTTCAATTCTAAGAATCGAAACGTCGAAAGTTCCGCCTCCAAGATCATAAACTGCTATATTTAGCGCCTCTGTTTTGTTTTGTCCAAGGCCATAAGCAAGACTTGCTGCTGTGGGTTCATTAACGATTCGCAGGACATTAAGTCCCGCAATTTTGCCAGCATCTCTTGTGGCCTGCCTTTGTTCATCATTAAAATAGGCTGGTACAGTGATCACGGCATCTTCAATCTTGACCCCCAATGCTTTTTCAGCCTCTTGAACAAGATGTCTGAGGATATAAGAAGATAATTCTACCGGAGTATAATACCGGTCATTCAAGCGTATCCGGATGAGGCCTTCGGATGCACTTTCATCAAAATGATATCCAAAGAATTCCTTACGGTCTGAGAAGTCCTGCAACGATTTACCCATTAGACGCTTGATCGAATAAACAGTGGATTCCGGGTCCGTAATCAGTTTCTGAATCGCCTCATGTCCAACAGTGATCACGCCATCATGGCCCACATTGATCACAGAAGGTATAAAAAGCGGTTTATTTTGGAAATCCTTAATAATTTCAGCGCGCCCATCATTTATTCTGGCAATGAGTGAATTGGTAGTACCCAAATCAATGCCAACTACCAATTGAGCGGTATTTTTAATCTGTCCGGTTTTGAAATCAATGGCTATTTTTGACATCGTGGGAGTAAACCAATAAAGTTCAATTGTGTTTAGACAACGGTATGCGAAATCTGAGCAAAAATAAGGAAACTCTTCTTTTTCTGATCCTTTCGGGAATATTTATCACCAATGCACTAATGGCCGAATTCATCGGAGTAAAAATCTTTTCTCTTGAACGAACGCTGGGAATGATTCCGGTAGACTGGCATCTGCTGGGTCAGGAAAACCTGAGTTTCAATTTAACATCTGGAGTTCTACTTTGGCCTGTGGTATTTATTCTTACCGATATAATCAATGAATACTACGGACCTAAAGGTGTGAGGTTTCTTTCCTATTTGACCAGTGGTTTAATCATTTACTCTTTTGTGGTTGTATCGGTTGCAATACGGCTGGTTCCAGCGGATTTCTGGCCGAGCTCGCATCTTGCAAAATATCCTGATAGTGAGGTGCATAATTTGAATACAGCCTATCAACTTATTTTTGGTCAGGGTCTTTGGATCATCGTTGGCTCAATATGCGCATTCATCATTGGCCAAGTTCTTGATGTGTATGTTTTTCATAAGATCAAGGAGCGTACAGGGGAATCAAGCATATGGTTAAGGTCTACAGGTTCAACGCTGATCTCCCAATTGGTTGATAGTTATGTAGTGCTTTTGATTGCCTTCTATATTGGTGCAGGCTGGCCATTCAAACTTGTTCTTGCAATAGGAACTATCAATTATATATATAAATTTGTCATTGCATTAATATCCACACCAGTCGTTTATCTGGTTCATCACTGGATTGAGCAATATTTGGGCGAAGAACTTGCATCAAGCATGAAAAGAGATGCATCACTTAAAATCAATGAGTAGTTTTGATATGATGAATAAACCAGAAAGTCTACAGCTAGCGAATACAGTGCTGATGGTCAGGCCGGCCCATTTCGGCTTTAATTCAGAGACCGGAGCAACCAATGTTTTTCAGAATAGACCTGAAGAGAAAGAAGAGGAGGTGAGTGCAGCTGCTTTGCAGGAATTTGACAAAATGACTGAGGCGCTCAGGACTACTGGGATCAATGTCATTGTTGTTGAGGACAGTCAAGAAATAGTGTGCCCCGATGCAGTATTTCCTAATAACTGGATTACAACTCATCACGACGGAACCATTATTACCTATCCAATGCAGACCCCAAATCGTCGATTGGAAAGACGGGGCGAAATACTCGATATTTTAACGGCGCAATTTGAGGTTAAAAGAAAATTTAATCTTGAATTATTTGAAGAGCATAATCAGTTTTTGGAAGGTACAGGTAGCATGATATTTGATCATGATCACCGTATCGTCTATGCAGGATTAAGCCCAAGGACAAATGTTCAGCTCCTTTCCCATTTTGGGGCATTAATGAAATATGAAGTTGTTTTTTTTAACGCCCATGATGAACACGGCGTGCCTGTGTATCATACCAACGTAATGATGGCAATGGGATCGGGATTTGTGGTCATTTGTATGGAGTCTGTGGATGATATTTCTCAAAAGACCTTACGTCAATGTTTTGAAAAGACCAGTAAGGAAGTAGTTGAAATTAGTTTTGGGCAGATGAATCATTTTGCAGGTAATATGTTGCAACTGCGTACAGTCGGAGGACGTCCTGTGCTCGTAATGTCTCAGACCGCGTATGATTCACTGGAGGCCCAGCAGTTTGCCAAACTTAGAAGACATACGGATCTTTTGCCAGTAGAAATTCCCACAATAGAAAAGGTTGGGGGAGGCAGTGCCCGGTGCATGATGGCTGAGATATTTCTTCAGCCAAGAAAGAATTAAAAATTCATCTGAAGATCAACTGAGTAGTTTGGAAAGTACGTACACGGCATGGTCGATTTCATCTTCGGTGTTCAAGTACGAAAAGGAAAATCTAACCGACCTGCCTTCAGATGTGGGACGGATGTATTCCAGGACATGAGAGGCCTTCTCTGTTCCGGACGAACATGCAGAACCTCCTGAAACTGCTATTCCTTCTATATCTAAATTCATTAATAACCAGTCCGACTTGACTGTTTTGTCAAAATAAATATTTAGTATTTTTGGTGAACAGTCCACTAAAGGTGAATTAATTTCGAAATTAATTCCACTTAATTGCAAACCGTCCAGGAATTTCGATTTCAAACGGTTCAAATGTTGTCTTCTGTCCTGCCGTTCGTTGAGGGCGAGCTCAAGAGCCCTGGTCATGCCTGCTATTCCTATTGTATTTTCTGTGCCGCCCCTCATATTTCGTTCCTGATTGCCCCCAAATATCAATGGATTAAGTTGTGAAGGTTCTTTGATGTATAAGAAGCCAACCCCTTTCGGGCCGTTAAATTTGTGTGCCGAACCGCTGATTGCATCAATTTGCAGATCTGTGACATCCAAAGCTTCGATCCCAATAGATTGAATTGTGTCAGAATGAAACTTTGCTCCATAATGCTTACAGATTAAGGAAAAGTCCCTTAAAGGAAGTACAGTGCCAAGTTCATTTTGTGTATGCATTAGGGTGACCAAGGAATCTTGACCACTTTTCCTAAGTTGGTCTTCGAGCTGCTCGATATTAACCATGCCATTTTGATCCGGCGTAAGCAATTTTAATTCAACATGATGCCTCTTGCAATGAAATTTTAGAGTATTCAACACGGCTGGGTGTTCGATTGGTGAACTGATCACTGTTCTTATTAAGCCGGAACCAATTACTGAACTCAGATAAGCATTATTGGATTCTGTGCCACAAGAAGTAAAAATGATCTGGCCAGGTGATGTGTGGATAAAGGAAGCGATCTTTTTACGGCATTCTTCTACAATACTTTTGGCTTGTGCACCTTCACGATGAATCGATGAAGGATTTCCGTAATACTGAATCGCCACTTTTTGCATAACATCTACTACTTCAGGATGTAATGGTGTGCTGGCTGCGTGATCCAGGTAAATTCTGTTGTTCATTAGTTTAATTCAATTTGGCAATTAATTCTTTTAATTGCATAACAAGTCTTTTCGCATCAGAAGCAGTTGAAGCCTCGCTATATATTCGTATTATCGGCTCTGTATTTGATTTTCGAAGATGGAGCCAGCCTTGCTCAAGATCAATTTTGATCCCATCGGTCAAATTGATTTTTCCATCAGCATAACTTTGCTGAATATTGTGGATTATCTCATCATAATCAGTATCAGAAGTTATTTCAATTTTATCCTTATACATCTCATATTTTGGAAAATCATCTCTTAACGATGATAACGTCTTGTTGCCAGTTGCAAGATGTGAAAGAACCAATGCTATACCTGCCAAAGCATCCCGCCCATAGTGCAGATCCGGAAGAATAATCCCGCCATTACCTTCGCCCCCAATGACTGCATTAACTTCTTTCATTTTCTCAACTACATGAACTTCACCTACTTTGGAAGCAAAGTAATGACATCCGTATTTTTTGGTAATATCAGCGAGTGCCCTAGAAGAAGATAAATTGGATACCGTGTTGCCGGGTTTGTTTTTGAGGACATAATCTGCTGCACAAACTAGACTGTATTCTTCGCCAATATAACGACCTCTTTCATCAACCAGTGCAAGGCGATCTACATCAGGATCTACAGCAATACCAACGTTCATTCCATTTGAAACAGACTGAATCAGATCACTGAGGTTTTCTTCAAGAGGCTCAGGATTATGGGAAAACTTGCCCGTAACTTCACCATTAATGAGCGTATAACGACAATCCAGCGCGTCTAGTAGAACCGGTATTGCCAAGGCACCAGTGGAATTGATGCAATCAACGGATACATGAAATTTTGACAGTCGGATCCTGTCTACTGCAATGAGAGGGTGAGACAGCAGTTGATTGACGTGATAATTGATATCTTGAACAGAATTTTCAAGACTACCCAATCGGTCATATGGAGAAAAGCTGATTAAGGTAGAGTCAGCAAGTTCAATGAGTTTTTGCCCGGTTTCAGCAGAAATAAATTCACCTTTTTCATTGAGCAACTTTAGCGCGTTCCAATTGGCAGGATTGTGGCTTGCGGTAATTATTATTCCTCCGTTTGCCTTGTGCCTACATACCGCCATTTCTACCGTTGGGGTTGTTGACAGTCCCAGGTCGATAACGCGAATACCCATCGAAATTAAAGTGGATGAAATCAAATTGGACACCATGTTGCCGGAAATGCGGGCATCTCTACCGATGACAATTACTGGCGTATCAGTACCTGACTTAATCAAAGCTGCGTAGGCGCTTGAAAACCTGATAATGTCAGGAGGTGTTAGATTTGCTCCGGGAAGTCCACCAATTGTGCCACGAATACCGGATACAGAAATAATAAGACTCATTCAAAAGTAATAAGACGTAAAATTACCAATTTTAAATCATTCGGATAATCTAACCCACCAAGCCATGCGCGATTTTTAGATGATTGATAACAAAGCATTTATGCTGTGAACAAACACTATTTTTTTTAGTTACTTTTTTTATTGATTACACGTACCTTCAAGGAGATTTTTTTAGGTGAAAGTATCCGTTATTCGCAGTTCACATTATTATGATTGATCAGTTTATTTGGCTGGACCATGAAATATTTATCTGGTTGCAGGAACACCTCAGGGGTTCTTTTGCCGATCTGTGGATAGTGCTTTCAAGGGATAAGTGGTTTTGGCTTCCCGTTTATGTTGCGGTATTGACATGGATTATAAGTGCATTCCCTAGGAGATGGTATTTAATTTTTTTGATTTCTTTAGTCCTGATAGTCATTCTTGATCAGGGAAGTGGGATTATTAAAAAAACAATTCAACGCGAGCGACCATGTCGCGAGCTCTATTTCAAAGATCATTTTCAATCGATGATTTCATGCAGCGGAGGGTTCAGTTTTCCATCTTCTCATGCAACAAATCATGCGGGACTTGGTGTATATATATTTCTGCTCATGGGTTACAGAGGAATAGGGAGTGTCAGGTATTTTTTTCTTATCTGGCCACTTTGGGTCTCACTGGCACAGGTTCTGGTAGGCGTTCATTTTCCAATTGATGTAATTTTTGGTTTGGTCACAGGTAGTGTTATTGCAATCATCGCCTATAAGTTAACGATTGCCATGTTAAAGAAATTGGAAATAGCACACTAAGCGCGAAAGGTGGGCGTTTATCTGTTAGTCACAGGTAAATTATATTATAAATTTTCATTATATTTACAGCATTATTTTATGAATAAGATGCGAATACTTGGCCTCCTGTTGATGCTCAGCCTGAATGTAGTATTTGGCCAGGCACCAAAATTTAGCAATGACTTTCTCAATTTGGGGGTTGGAGCGAGGGGAATGGCTATGGGAGGGGCCGTAGTATCACTTTCTGATGATGTAACAGCCGGATATTGGAATCCATCTGCATTGGCACAATCCAAAGCTCGCTTTCAAATAGCAGGACAACATGCGCAGTGGTATGCGGGAATCGGAAACTACGATTATGCCGCTTTTGGCAAATCATTGGATAATGAAGGAAGAAGTTTTGGTGCTATCAGCTTGATTCGTATGGGAATTGATGACATACCCAATACGCTTAGGCTACGTGGACCTGACGGCAGCATTGATTATAGCAGGATCAGCAGTTTCAGTGTTGCAGATTATGCATTAATAGTCTCTTATGGAAGAAAATTAGAAAATACAGATAAATCAAGTCCTTGGAGCCTTGGGGGAAGTGTCAAGATCGTGCATCGATCTTTCGGAAGTTTTGCCAAGGCCTATGGATTCGGAATCGATGCAGGCATACTATACCACCGCAATAAATTAAGATTCTCGGTGATGGGAAGAGACATTACGACTACATTCAATGCCTACAAATTTAGTTTTACCGATGAAGAAAAGGCTACGTTGCAGATCACGGGCAACGAGGTGCCAGGTAGTTCCATCGAAATAACTCTTCCTAAAATCATTGCCGGAATTTCATATCAATGGTCTCTAGGGGCGCAAACGCGTTTGACCCCGGCAATAGATATTGAATTTAGCGGTAATGGGACCAAAACACAATTGGTTCAAGCGTCTAACCTGGGTTTTGATCCGAGAATTGGATTTGAATTAGAATTTAGGAATAAAATTTATCTGAGAGGAGGAATCGGAAATTTTCAGAAAATTCCACAACTGGTCAACCAGGGATCAAAGGACTTTAGTGCGCAACCTTCCGGAGGACTTGGGTTGCGTCTTGGCAAACTAAGGATAGATTATGCCATGACCAATATTGCTAGCGTAGGCATCGGTCTTTATTCACATTACATTTCACTGATCCTGGATATACGTTAAGGATCGTGTATCGTTTAAATGTGTGAAAGATTTAACCGCAGTATTGGTGATGTTAAATGTAATCCTTACCGAATTTTTTCTCAATATCGGAAAGCATCTGCTTAATCCGTTGCTCTTCTGATTTCTGGCAGATTAACAGTGCATCAGGTGTATTAATAACAATATAATCCTGCAGACCCTGTACGACCATTAGTTGACTTGTATTGTTATATAATATACAACCCTCCATTTCATAATGAAGCAACTTATCTGAAATTGATGCGTTTGAATTTTCATCCTGAGGAAGAAGTGTATAAAGGGATCCCCATGTACCAAGGTCACTCCAGCCGAAATCGACTTTTTTAACGAAGACACTTTGCGATTTTTCCATCACAGCATAGTCAATCGAAATATTTCTGCAGGAAGAATACTTATTCCTCAAATCTGAATAGTTAATTTCTTTAAATACTTCAGTAAGATCAGGGCAATGAAGTGTAAGTTCATTCCAGATCGTTTGAGCTTTCCACAAAAACATTCCACTGTTCCACACATAATTGCCTTGTTGCAGATACTGTAGTGCGGTGTTGTGATCTGGTTTTTCGACAAATCGCAACACCTGGTAGATTTCATTTGTGTTTTCCTGCTTATTGTCAAACTGGATATAACCATATCCTGTATCGGGTCTGGATGCCTGAATTCCAAAGGTCAGCAATACCTCATTTGATTGAAGAAAAGTAAATCCTTCCCTTACATCAGAGATAAACTGATCTTTTTGAAGTATGAGATGATCAGCAGGTGCCGTAAGGATATAAGCTTCCGGATCGCGTTTTAAAATAAAGGAAGTAGCGAGTGCGGTACAAGGTCCTGTGTTTTTTCGCTCCGGTTCGAAGAGAAGATTTGCAGAAGGGATCAAAGGCAATTGTTCTCTAACCAGTTCCGAATAATCTATATGTGAAATCACTAAGATATTATCTGTTTCGAATTCTTCGGATAACCTGTCAAAGGTCATTTGAAGCAAAGTTCTGCCGGTTCCGAGAACATCCAAAAATTGTTTTGGTCTTTTATTTCTGCTGAAAGGCCAAAATCGGCTTCCAACGCCGCCCGCCATGATCACGGCATAATGATGTCTGCTTAACATGTTTATACTTTTTGGTCCTTAAGTAATTCCATAACAAATCCTGATCGCAAAATTTTATTGGTAAAGGTATCAAAATTGCCTTCGCCAATAAAAACAAAGGTGGGGAAAGGAAAAATTGGGAATCTAAAAGTCTTATTGGTCGATAAAGCCTTCCAAAATCCAATCTGCAATTAACTGCCGATTTCTTGGAGAGGCGATACGCTCTCTGTCATGGGCGTTACGGATATTGGCCAATTCAATAAAAATTGGGTCTGCCTGAGAAGTTCTCATGACATATAAAGGACGTGCCGAAATGCTTCCACTGTAATCACGACCCTGAAATTTCTTGTATTTTAAAGCGAATAAATTCCTCAATTCTTTTGCCTTTTTTTTGGAAGCTTTGCTTTCAGACTGATAATAGAAGAATACATCCTGGCGGTTCTCTTCGGGTTGTGAATCAATATGTATCGAAATCATCCATTGCTTTTGAACACCTTCCATCTGATTCTGAAAATAAAGTGTATTGGTCTTTATCATGCCTTGACGGAGTCTCTTGATCTGGCTAACCGGTATTTCATGGTCTCCAATACACACTTCATCTTCATCACATGACAGGTATCTTTCATCGCGGATGCCGTCGTTTTTATCTTGTACGATAAGATACACTGTGGCCCCTTTTGTCAGCAAATTTCGAGCGAGGCGAAGAGAAACATCGTAAGCATATTCATCTTCGCAAAAAGTAAAATCATTCTCCTTATATACTGTTCCGGGATCAGGGCCGCCATGTCCGGGGACAATATAGAACACCTGGTTTGCTAGCTCGTCAGATTCTACCGGTACACTGGAATGGGCTTCACCGAATAAACCAACTGTCAGTGTCTTATTGGAAACTCTTTTAAATGCCGGCTTTTCTTTATCCGGTCTTAGCGTCTCCAGCTCCTGATCATCTATTTCAATCCTATGATCTGCCACCAACTCCCTGGATGATCCTGGGGCTATGTTCTCTTTTCGGGAAATCTTTGCGTTGGATTCCGATGGTTGAATGTCCTGATACACATAAGGGACCCATAATTTGCGGTCACTCTGATAATTTTTTTGCTTTAATCCGGCGGACACCATGGCTTCATTGTATATCTGAATATCCTTGGCCTTGCTGTAATCTTCAATTTTCATGGTTGTACGAATACTGCGTCCATCAAAATTGTATACTTCAACCGGCAAATAATAAGACTTGTCTTTTTCAAGGTTGGCTCCCTTGCTTAACTTATTAATTCTGTAGAACGCATCCAGGTGACCAGCCTGATCCAGCAACTGGTATTTGCGGAGGAGCCCGTATGCGCCCATTCCTTTTTCAGGCTTAACTAACAGCCAGTTAGTCTGGCCAAAACCTTTTATCAATAAAATCATCGTGAAAAAGCCAATCAATAACGATTTCAACATTGCTTGCGATTTGCCGCAAATATAAATTATTTTTGTAATATGTATAGTTGCTGATTAATAGATGATTACAGTTTAAATAAATTTATAATTTAAAATTTGTAATTAATTTAAAATCAATTATTTACACATTAATCTAAGTTCAATGCCTTGCTGTTTATTTATGAGTACACTGACATTCAGGGCTTATTTGGCAAACTGTTTATGCCAAGGCTTATTGCACCATCGTATTCAGTGATTCTCGTATTTTAATGAATTGTAGTTTCCCCGAATGGATAGTAGATCGGACTAATGATTAATCCTTCAGGTCTTATAATGCAGCAGCAGATTACCTTTGTATTCATGTTACCTCTGTTGGCCTTGTTAAGTAAAGAATTCAGGAACGAGTGGCGCAATTTCTATCAACTTGGCGGACTTCTTGCTTTTCTTGCCGGCGAATGCTATCTTATCTATTTCTTTACGGGAAAGCCTGAACTTCGGCAATGGAACCTCCTATACTGGCTAACATATTTATTTCTGAGCTTTTTTATCGGGTCCAGGGTGTATGATGAAGATCAGACCCGTTACAGGGTCATCGTCCATCAGTTGGTTCATCCGATAGACTTGTTTTTGTCCAAGGTGATTTATGTTTTTTTTCTCCTTAGTACGGTCAATGTGCTGATTTGGTTAATGTTCGCTTTGTTTATCCCTTCAGTTCACGTGGCTCTTGGACAATGGTTGATGTTGTGTGTTCTTCTCAATCTCGGTATGAGTGTACTGATTGCTTTTTCCTCTTTATTGAATGCCTACGCGAAGAACAATACTTTATTTCTAACGGTTCTTATTTTGCCTTTGAGCTTTCCATTGCTAGGAATGACCTTCCAGACTGCAAATTCATTACTTGAAGGGCAGCAGTTTTTTGGAGAGCTTTCTAAAATACGCCTGATTGCGGGGACTGACTTAATGATTGTGGCTTTGGCATTTTTTGTAATACCTCAAATTGTAAGAAGTTAAAATGAACTGGAAATACTGGTGTTGGAAATTGGTCACAATAGTGATTTTTATCTATGTATTTAGTGCGGGGTTGTTGATTCCACTGAAGCCCGGTATTGAAGAGATCTTACCATCACGCGGCAGGGCAGGAGAAAAGCTCGGTCTGCAAATTAAGGCTTACAATACTTCATTTACCAAAGGTTCTATAGAGGTTTTTATAAAATCAAGAGATTCATTTTGGATCAAAACTAAAGATTTAAATATTGCTGATGACAGGACCTTATCTGCAAATTTCAACGTTCCAAATTTTCTTCCAGATGCCTCTTCGTTATCCCAGTATAGTATTATTGTATCATCAAGTTATGACGGAGCATTTGTAATTCCCGGCAAGCTTATACTTTCGCAGGACAGCGTTAACCTGACTGAGGCGCAGCGATTATGGTCAGGTGTTGATCCACAATTTGCCTCGCTGAGCAAAATGAAATTTCCGTATCGTAATATTCTCTATGAAACCATACGTAACACATTTTTTCACGTTTCACTCTGGTTTGCGATGTTTGCGCTACTGGGAGCAAGCGTATATCATTCCTATAAATATTTATCTACGAATCACCTGGATCATGATATGAAAGCTTATGCGCAGGTCCGAACTGCCATTTTATTTGGACTATTGGGTCTTGCCACAGGCAGTCTTTGGGCTAGATTTACATGGGGAAGCTGGTGGACCAATGACGTCAAATTGAATATGGCAGCTTTGTCTATGCTAATTTATGCGGCCTACCTGATTTTGCGGGCAGGAATCAGCGAAATTGACCGCAAGGCCCGCATCAGTGCTGCTTTTAACGTTTTTGCATTGATTGCAATTGTGCCGCTAATATTTATTCTTCCCAGATTAACAGACAGCCTTCACCCGGGCAACGGAGGTAATCCAGCCTTTGGTTCGGAAGATATGGATAACAGTCTGCGTAAGGTCTTTTACCCGGCAGTAACCGGATTTATCATGCTCGGATTCTGGTTGTCAGGCCTTCTTTACAGGGCGGAAAAGTTACATTTGCGTATTGAAGATAGGTTAACTTAACAGGTTTCCGGTATTTTGAATAATAGTTCAACAAAATATGAATAATAAGTTTTTATTACTTTGGCTACTTCCACTGACTGCAGGTGCTCAGGCAGGAGAAGACTTTATGCGAAGTTCAGGCAAGATTCATGTGGTATATGGCGTAATTCTAATTATTTTTGCCGGGCTTTTTGCCTATCTTATCAGACTGGATTTAAAGATTAAAAAACTAGAAAACAAACAGTAATGGCTGAGATTTCATTTCTTGACAGTGTAAATCGTAATTTCGATCGCGCAGCGTCGTTTACAAATATTCCAAAAGGCATTCTCGCACAAATAAAAGCTTGCAATGCCGTTTATGAAATTCAGTTTCCGGTCAGGATTGGACAGGAAGTGAAGGTAATACAGGCTTTTCGCGCCCAGCATAGTCATCACCGGCTACCTACTAAGGGTGGCATTCGGTATAGTAATATGGTTAACAAGGATGAGGTGGAAGCGCTTGCTGCTTTGATGACCTACAAGTGTGCTATTGTGGATGTACCTTTTGGTGGTGCCAAAGGTGGGGTTGCAATAAATCCCAAAGATTATACTGAAGAACAGCTTGAAAAAATTACACGTCGTTATACGACCGAATTGATTCGGAAGAACTTTATTGGCCCTGGTATCGATGTTCCTGCCCCTGATTACGGTACAGGACCTCGTGAAATGGCTTGGATTCTTGATACCTATATGACGTTCAAGGGTGGCGAAATTGATGCCGCGGGTTGTGTTACCGGCAAGCCGGTGAACCAAAATGGTATTCAGGGCAGAACAGAGGCCACAGGAAGGGGCGTATTTTACGGACTCCGGGAGTTGTGCGATACTGAATCGGCCATGTCAAAAGTTGGCTTAACCAAAGGGCTTGCGGGCAAAAGGGTTGTGATCCAGGGACTCGGAAATGTGGGCATGTATACAGGGCTTATCATGCAGAAGGAGGGCGGAATCAAGATTATTGGTGTGGCCGAATATGAAGGAAGTATTTATTCCGAAGACGGTATTGATATTCAACAGTTACTGGATTACCGCAAAGCAAACAATAATTCCATTCTTGGATTTCCGGGGTCTACGACGCTGCAGGATCGCATGAGTGCGCTTGAACTTGAATGCGATATCCTTATTCCAGCAGCTCTTGAGAATCAAATCACAATTGATAATGTGCACAGAATAAAGGCTAAAATCATTGGTGAAGCTGCGAATGGACCGATCACTGCAGAAGCGGAGGAGGTATTGGCTTCCAAAGGAACATTGGTTGTGCCGGATATGTTTCTCAACGCCGGGGGAGTCACCGTATCTTATTTCGAATGGCTCAAGAACTTGTCGCACATGAGGTTTGGCCGCATGGAAAAAAGATTCGACTCCAATATGTACTCCCGTCTCGTTGCGACCGTGGAAGATCTGTCCGGAAAGCGCATCAATGACAGAGAACGTGCCCTGCTTACCCATGGTGCGGACGAAGTAGATCTGGTTCGGTCAGGCCTCGAAGAAACAATGGTATCATCATTTCAGCAAATATGGGATGTATATTCCAGCAGACCTGAAGTCGCAACACTGAGGAATGCAGCCTTTGTTGTTGCGCTGGAGAAGATTTCTAATGATTATGCCAATTTGGGTATTTTTCCATAATAATATTTTACAACGTTGCGGTATAGTTAAAATTTTCTTAAAGCCAAGTCCTAAAAAGGCAATCAAGTCTTTTAATTGTTTCTCGCACAATAAAAATTCGCCATATGCAAGATCGATTAGACAAGATTGACATTAAAATTCTGAACATTCTACAACTTAATAGCAAAATTACCAACCTGGAGCTATCCAAAAAAATTGGGCTGTCTCCGGCACCAACCCTTGAGCGGGTAAAAAAACTGGAGCAGTTGGGAGTTATTGAAAGCTATCATGCCAAAGTAAACCCGCTGAAAGTTGACCTGTCCATCAGCACCTTTGTGTTAGTCAATGTAGCCTGGCACAAGCCAAAAGCCTTGGAAAGTTTTATTGAGAAGGTAAAAAATATACCTGAAGTCATTGAGTGTTTTGTCATTACCGGTGATGCGGATATTCTGATGAAGGTTGTTTGCAAGGATATTCATGCGTATGAGAAACTTTTATTTAAAAAGTTGTCTCAGATCGAAGAAGTGGAAAGATTGAAGACCTTGATGAATCTTTCCACTATAAAGAAAAATACTGTGCTTCCGATCGATCCCACGCAGGTGAAAGACGGAATCTCATAAAGTAAGAGCTTGTCCTATTCTCCTTCTCTTTTATGGAAGATATCTTCTCAGAATCTGAAGGATGAATCTTATTTGTTTGGGAGCATTCATACGAATGATAACCGTCTGGAAGTGCTCAAAAACCTGCTGATACCTTTTATACAGTCATGTTCCAACTGTGCAGTTGAAGTAAGTATTGATGAAGCCATGAAGGCTGATTTGAGCAGATATCATTTGTTATTATCTGAACAGCATCACTCTTTGTTTATTAATCCCGCAAAATGGCAAAAGATTGATGAAAATCTATTCAGGGATTTTGGCTTTGAACTCAAAAAACATGAACACCTTAAGCCGCTGGTCATTCTTAATTTGATAATACTGCAGTTATTTATTGGTTCTGATTCGCAAGTTCTTGATGAATGGATATGGGAATACGGGAAGTCTTCATTCAAAAATATGTATGGGCTTGAGACCGTCGAAGATCATTACTTTACCCTTAATAAAATTCCGCTAGCGTTACAGTATAAACTCTTCTTTAAAGCTGTTAAAGACCCATTAAAGATGCAAAGACGCTTCGAACATCTTTTTAAAAAATACTTTGAACAAGATATTCGGTTCCTTTACCGAGATGCCAAGAAAAGTTCGTCCGGTGCGAGGCATTTACTTCTCAGGGATAGAAATATTAAAATGGCTCAGGTGATTGAACATTGTGTTGTGAATGGAAATACGTTTGCAGCAGTCGGAGCCGCACATTTGTATGGTCAATATGGAATAATACGCTTGTTGCAAAAAAAAGGTCTTAGACTAAAGCCTTTATTGCTAAACTTTTAGTATCAATATTGGTTTTTTTGTCGTTATGATGAATAAAACCGCAGGTGCAATATTGTTATTCATTCTTTTTCAAGGTGCACTTTCAAGCCAGCAAAAATTCACCGTTCACGGGTATATAACCGAATCAGGCAGTGGTGAAACTATTATAGGTGCAAATATCCACGATGTCAACAACCAAAGCAGCGGGGTGTCTTCTAACAATTATGGGTTCTGGTCTATGACATTGACTGAAGGTGAGTATGAATTGGTTTTTACATATACCGGATATACAGAAGAACACAGAAAAATTGTTCTTAACAAGAATTTGGAGCTTAATGTTAAACTTAAGTCAGGACTTGAGCTGGAGGAAGTGACCATCAGTTCCGAAGAAATAAAAAAGAACGTGCGTTCAACAGAAATGGGAACTCAGGTTATGAATACGGATATTGTGAAACGAATGCCGGCATTACTTGGTGAAGTAGATATACTCAAAACGCTTCAATTGCTGCCTGGGGTGTCCTCTGCTACAGAAGGTACTAGCGGTTTGTATATCAGAGGTGGTGGGCCGGATCAGAATCTTGTCTTATTGGATGAGGCGATAGTATACAATACAGGACATCTACTTGGCTTCTTTAGTGTCTTTAATGCAGATGCTATTAAGAATACAAAGCTGATTAAAGGGAGTGCGCCTGCTGAGTATGGCGGAAGGATTTCCTCCGTCATTGATGTTCAGATGAAGGAGGGAAATAATGAATACTTCGAAGCTGAAGGTGGTATCGGACTGATTTCATCACGATTGACACTGCAGGGTCCGATCGCCCAAAATAAATCCTCATTTATCATATCTGCCAGGAGAACATATGCGCTGGATTTGGCACAGCCCTTTATCAGAAATACAAACTTCGCCGGAACCAACTATTATTTTTACGATATCAATACAAAAATCAATTACCGCCTTACAAACCGCGACAGGATTTATCTAAGCGGTTATTTTGGTCGTGATGTGTTTAAATTTTCTAACAATGACCGGGCATTTGGCGTAAAGCTGCCCTATGGAAATGCAACAGGAACACTTCGTTGGAATCATGAGATTCGCAATGATTTATTCAGTAACGTGTCATTGATTGTCAACAACTATGACTTCAGACTTGATGCGGGTCAGGAAGACTTTTCAGTTGTGGTTAAGTCAGGTGTAAAGGATATTTCATGTAAAGCCGATGCTGATTATTATCCGAGCAATAAGCATCATATCAAATTCGGCATGAGGTACACTTATCATCGGCTCACACCCAATTTGGTCAGTGCCACTAATGGAGAAGTGGATTTTGTGTCAAAACTTGAGACCAAGTTTGGTCATGAAAGTGAGCTTTACTTTTTAGATGACTGGATATTGCGTCCGGGAATCTCCCTCAATACGGGATTAAGATTTTCAAATTTTATTCAAGTAGGGCCTTATACCGGAAGGCTCAATAATTACCAATCCGGAGAATTTGTAAAAAGTTATTTGGTGCCTGAGCCCAGGATTTACTTCAATGTATCTACAGGTCCCAATAGTTCTGTTAAAGGCGGAATGAGTGTGAATAGCCAATATATACATCTGGTTAGTAATTCAGGTTCTACGCTGCCGACCGACATTTGGGTGCCTAGTACGGAGCGTGTCAAGCCACAGTTAGGATTCCAGTATTCATTGGGATATTTCAGAAATTTGTTAAGTAACGAATTTGAAATTTCAGTGGAGACCTATTATAAAGACCTTTACAATCAACTGGATTATCGCGAAAGTTATGTTGAAGATTTTAGTTCGGAAGTTGAACGTGAATTTGTCTCCGGACGTGGCCGTGCTTACGGGCTGGAATTATTTATTGCACGTAAAAAGGGAAGGTTAAACGGTTGGGTTGGTTACACTTTAAGCAAAACAGAGCGCTGGTTTTCTGAAATTGAAAAAGGCAGGGTATTTCCGGCTACTTATGACAGGCCACATGATTTGGTGCTTGTAGGAAGTTACAGATTATCACCAAGCTGGCAATGTAGTGCCAATTTTATATATGCCACTGGGCGAGCTTATACGCCAATTCAAAGCCTTTTTATTATCGACGGCAGACCCAATGTCGAATACGGTCCTAGAAACAGTGCGCGACTTGAGCCCTATCACCGCCTGGATATTTCAATGGTTTATGATAATAGTTCATTAAAACGATCAAGGTTTCACCACAGTTGGGCATTTTCCATCTATAATGTTTATAACAGGAAAAATCCATTTTTTACCTATACAGACTTCAGTTCACAGATTTATTCAGGCAACGCTAGTGCGAGAGCTGTCAAAGTTTCTATATTTACCATTATCCCATCAGTGACTTATAATTTTAGCTGGTCTTCCAGGCCCAAAATTTTAAACAATGAAAGCCCCATTTAATACGATCTTAAGTATTTGTTTAGTTCTATTTTTAATGTCATGTGAAGAGGACATCACTCCGGATCCAACGTTGTATAAATCGCAGTATGTTGTTGAAGCCTATCTTGAAAAATCGGAAAACGCACTGCCACCATATTTGTTGCTGACCCGATCCATTGGTTTTTACGCCAAGATTGACAGCGTTGTGCTAAAAAATCTTTTTGTTCATGGAGCGAAAATAACTATTGAAGCCAATGGAAACAGTTATGCTCTGGAGGAAATCTGCCTTAATCAGCTGCCAGAGCCTCTGAGAAGCGAAGTGCTCAACGGGCTTGGTATCAATTCTGATTCCCTGGCTATTGATTTTTGTGCGTATGCGGATTTGAACGGGTCAATACCATTGAATGTTGGGCAATCATATCATCTTCAAATTGTAGTCGGCCAAGATACATTGCGAGCAAGTTGTTATATTCCATTATCGGTGAATATAGATTCCATTTGGTTTGGCAATTTGCCGGGCAAACAGAATGACAGTTTTGCACAAGCCTTTTGTATCATTCAGGATAACCCGCAATACAGGGATTTTTACCGATATTTCACCGCAGGCAAAGGTGAGTCACTTGTACCCAATTTTTCATCTGTGACAAATGATTTCTTTTTTGACGGGCAGCGATTTAAATTTACTTTAAACAAAGCCCAATCGCCGGAATCCGGATTTAGTGATACGACTGGATATTTCAGGAGAGGGGATACGGTAACAATAAAGTGGTGTACCATTAATGATGAGCAATTTGATTTCTGGAATACACTGGAAGTTAGCCGTACGCGCCAGGGGCCATTCAGCAGTTACGTACGAATTAAAGGAAATATTGACAACGGTCTAGGTATCTTTGGCGCCCAACATTGCCAAACCTATAGAATTTTTGTTCCATTTAAATAAAATTCAAACTAACTTTGTAATTCCGTTTATTAGTACATACAAAGTTTATGGCTCAGAAATCTGAAATTAAAATTATTGTTAGGCTTGATGATGACAAAATTCCATCATCCATAGTATGGACAAGTGATGAAGGTAATGAACAGTACACTGAAGCCAAGGCTTTTCTTTTATCTATTTTTGAGAAGACTTCTCAGGATACACTTAAGCTTGATCTCTGGACTAAAGAAATGGAAATTGGAGAGATGGATCGTTTTATGTATCATACGTTAAAGTCTCTTTGTGACACCTATACTAAGGCCACCAACCATGCGGAGTTGGGAAATGACATGATGAAATTTGTAGAATATTTCGGAAGCAAGGTTTCTGGCAAGTCGGCCGGCGATAATTAATTTATGACATTTGATTCGTCGAAAAAAGTTACAGCAGATGTAATCTTTCGTCTGACGGCCTTATGGGCTATGAATGAATCTGGCATCGGCGGATTTCTTCATTTTTTTCACTTTCCTTTTTCCGGCATAATTCTTACCGGTCTCTCGGTAATGCTGGTGACTTTGATTTGTCACTACGGTAATTTAGACTGGAAGGTTTTATCCAGATCTTTAATATTAGTGCTATTAATCAAATTGTCATTGAGCCCTCATACTTCTTTTACTGCCTATCTGGCGGTTAGCTTTCAGGCTATCATTTGCTTTTTTGTGTATCGGGCAATTGGTATCAACTCAATAAGCATATTGCTCTCCTGTGTTTTGACTTTTCTCGAATCTGCTTTACAGAAAATCATTGTCTTGACGATTTTTTTTGGTAAGCGTATGTATGATGTTTTTGATGAATTTGTAAACCAGTATTTGGGAAAGAATTTGGAGTTTCTTGGAATGGGAGCCAGTTCTATTGTATTTTCCTTTTATATTGCTGTTTATATTATAGCAGCAGTGGTTTCTGCATTGTATATTACTCATTTATATCGTCGATTGATATCTGGAGATATCGGAGAGATTAGATTGTTTTCTCAAAGCAATTCGCAAGTCACTGTAACCAATAATCACGCAAAATTTAAGTATGGAATTATTTCCTTATTTGTGTTTTTTATTGCTATTGTAATAATGATGTTTCTTACAGGTAAGGAAAGTTTCATTCAAATTTACTTATTACGAACTTTATTGATTATTGCTATTTGGTTTTTATTTGTCATTCCTTTAATTAAGTATTTAATGTCTCGATATTTTGATAAGTATCGCGTGATATACAGCGATCAGATATCGTCGATTGTCAACTTTTTTCCAAGCTTAATCTCCCTGGTGCGTTTATCAATGGACGCATCAAGAAGTTATTTATGGTATTTGCGTCCCATAAAGTTTTTTGAGTTTCTGCTTTATCGTTTATTATTTGATCCAATGCTTTGAGTATAATGCTCATTCACGGACCGGTCAGAAGTGGGAAGACAACCAAAATTAAATCTGTTTTGGAGAATCATCCCGAGGTTGGGGGGATTCTGACGCCTGATGTTGACAATCTCCGCATGATCTATTCAATTAGCGAGCAGAGCTATTTCCCTTTTCAGACTGTCAATGAGATTGATGTCGTTGTTATCGGGAGATTTCGATTTCTAAAGAGCGCTTTTGCAAAAGGTTCGAATATGGTTGTCAGAGATTTTGAGCAAAAAAAATTTATTTTACTAGATGAATGGGGGCCACTTGAGATATCGGGTAATGGATTTTATCCTTATCTCAACGGTCTAATGAAAAGAGCTGCACTACTTGAAAGAAAATGGCTTTTGGTGGTACTGAGGTCTACAATTCTAAATCCATTTATTGAGCAATTTGGCCTTCCACAAATCATTATAAATTCGAATGATTTTGAAGGTATTCATTCAATTCCCGGGGCGTATTAATGCCCCTGAAGTCTGCATCAGATGGGATAATATTGATCGAAGTATCAGAAAGTACTTTCAATAAAGAACGTTTGCCTTCTCTGAATTCTTTTTCGAGGACTGGAAAAATTGAAGGCTCAAGGATGGTGAAAAGAGGAAACACTTGACCCGTAGTATCAGTCATTGCGGTACCATCAAAATCTTTTTTTCTTTGTCGAAATATCGTGTCGATATCCTGTGGTCTGATATATATCAGATCACACGCTGTTACAAAGAAAGCTTCATCCGGATCTGATTGGATCTGAGAGACAATGCCGGACAATGGACCTTTATAATATTCATAATCAAGAACAGTCATTTGTCCTTTAAACTGATGAGCCTGGTCTGCGTTACACGAAATTTTAATGGTTTCTGAAAAAGGCGCAAGTGCATTCTGCCACCAAAGATGCAAAGGAAGCCTATCGCGAACAATACTGGCTTTAGATACACCTAGTCTGCTGCTCATTCCTCCGCATAGAATAATACTGGTCAAAAGGAAGCTGGATGTTTGATGCGAAAATTGTGGCTATATACATTCATTTTTTTCTCTGAAAGAAAGCCAATCAGTGTCAATCCAAAATTATCAGCAGTTTGTACGGCCAAACTACTTGGAGCGCCGACCGCGGCAACAGTATGAACACCGCTATGCATAGCCTTCTGGATCATCTCAAAACTCGCTCTTCCGCTAAGCAGGATAATTTCATCGCTAAACGGCAGGCGATCATTCATAAGTCCCCATCCGATTAATTTATCCATTGCATTATGTCGGCCGATATCTTCTGCAAAGTAAATCAGATTGCCTTCGAGATCAAATAAAGCGCAGGCATGTATTCCTCCGGTCATACTAAACAATTTCTGACGCTCCCGAAGTCTATCAGGAAGACTATTGAGTAATTCTGGTGAAAGTACATCATGCACTTTTTTAGGAATATAACGAGCTTCAGAAGTTACCAGATCAATAGAGGCCTTTCCACAGACACCGCAGGATGAGCTTGCATAGAAGTGCCTTTCCAGATCCCTCAGGCGGTGTGCCAACTCAGGATTTATATCAACAATAATTGTTTCGTTATTGAGCTCGTCCTCTGCGCATACGGTAAGATTATTGAGGTGTCGTATATCCGTTTTTCGGTCCACAATGCCTTCGGTAAATAGAAATCCAGCAGTCAGATATTCATCCTGTCCCGGAGTTCTCATTGTTACAGATATATTTTTTAATAAAGTATTGTCTTTAGTTTGTATTCTGGCCACGATCTCGAGGGGTTCTTCTATCGCCAGTTGGTCGGTGATTGTCTGGGTTAAGCCACCGTTAATTCTTAAAATTTCAGTTTCAAATACACCGGCAAAATAATTCATACTTCGAAGGCCAGGGGATTAGGGAAGTTGTTTTCTTCATTTTCATGCGGCCTTGGGACAAGGCATTGAAAGTCTTTCTCAACCAAAACATAAAGCCGGTTATCATGATCCAGAATAATATCCTCTGAGAATCCAATCTCGTCATCGCTAAAAATAAACTTTTTGGCGATGGATTCTGGAATACCAAGCGTGATCATTCCATCTTTAAATTCAATTTGTGTTTTTTCACCTTCAGACCATTTAATGGTATAGCCTAAGTCTTGTCCGGGCTGTGCGGAAAAGAGGGTGTGCTGTGAGAGAATTCTTTCATTACCAAGACTTTTGATATCTTCTTTATTGAGCCTGAAACGGATACTTTGAGCTTGAATTCTGACTTTCATGATCGCTATTAATGATTTAACACGTTGTAAGATAAATACAAATTTAGGAGGGTTCAGTTCTTTAGAAGTTCTGGTACAACTTAATTTATCGCAGTACCTATATTTATAAAATATTAACAAAATATATATATGATTGATAATCAGCAGTATAGAATTTAAAATTGCGTACTGAACAGATAATTAAAATAAATATGAATGAGTGCCGGGAGGAGAAATGATGAAAATATGTACCTTTGGTTCCAAGGTAGCCACTTAGCTGAATACTTTACCCAGCACAATCCGTATTCATTTCAAAACTTTTTTAATCATTTTATTATCGCTTTATGCTGAATAAGATTGTTATTCTATGGTTCTTGATGTTGGGGATGCTCTCAGAGCTCGCTGCACAAGATCTGCATTATTCTCAATATTACTATAACGCACAAAATCTGGCACCTTCGGCCATTGGTCGTTTTGATGGAGATGACAGGGTGACCCTAAATTACCGAAACCAGTGGCTCAGCCTACCTGTTCCGTATAATACGTTTAGTTTTTTGTACGACGGCCAGCGATATTTCAAAGGCAGTAAATCAAGTTTTGGAATGGGTTTTGGTCTGGATTATGACCGCGCAGGAGATTCCAAGCTCAACATGGCTAAAGTTGTTGCTGGCTTTTCCTATACTCCTTATTTTTCGAAGCAGCACTCAATAACGATTGGTTTTCTTCCTGCGATAGCACAAAGACGGCTGAGTGCAGAAGGCCTTCGCTGGGACAGGCAATGGAATGGAGACCGCTATGATCCCAACTTATCTCCAAATGAAAATTTTGCTACAAGCGGAGATTTCTTCCTGGATCTTTCTGCGGGAATTTCGTATGCCTACCAACTTGCTCCTAGGACTTCTTTCGCTCTGCATGGTTCTTTCTTTCATCTCAACAGGCCCAATCAGACTTTTTATGGAATCAATGATGCCTTTGTAAGACTACCCGTTCGGTACAGTCTGGCAGCACATTTCAATATTGGATTGTTTTCTTTGCTGGACCTGATTGTGGGCGGTAACTATCAGATCCAGGAAAAATATAAGGAGGCGCTTGGCTCCGCAAGATTGCGTTTAAGACTAAATCAGACTCCCGGACAGGTACTTAATTTGCTCGCCGGTTGCAATGTGAGAATGTCCGATGCAATAATACCAACTGGAGGAATTGAATATAAAAACTGGCTCGTATCGTTGAGTTATGATATCAATACCTCTTTTTTCAAAGTTGCAACAAATAAGAAAGGTGGACCTGAAATCGCCGTTCAGTATGTTTTTGCAAGAGTTAAGTCTTCGGGGATTTATAAAAAATGCCCAATATATTAAAATAGAATTCAAATGATTTTATTGACCAGAACCGTTTTAATAATTTGTATTATAGGTATTTGTGTTTCAGGCAATATGGCACAGAACTACCCTTCATTTAATAAATACTGGGAGCCGATCAACAATGCCTTTAATTCAGAAAACTACTTTGAAGCGCATGAACTCATCACAAAAGCACTTGAGTATCAGCAGATGACGGATACGCTTCATTATCTTGGTGGTGTTGCAGCATATAAGCTCAATGCTTACGGCCGATCAGAAGCCCACTTTCGAAGGCTTGCCGGTACTTCATTTGAATCCAGGCATCCAGACATAGATTATTACCTTGCAGAAATACTCTTTACCACAGGTAGATATTCGGAAGCATCTAACCTTTATAAGTCGTACATGCCTGCAGTTGATCCTGATAGCAGGGAGGGTAGGTTCGTCACGAACCGAATTTACCAAGCGTCATGGGCGAAGGAAAATCAAAACAACAGAGATCCGCTGGTAAAAATAAAACGTATAGAAAATGGTGTGAATACACCTGAGAATGAATCAGGGCCCTACATGTCCGGAAAGACTCTTTATTACAGCGGGTATCGTAAAAAAAGCGAAAAGGTACCGGATAGTAAATCCTTCGCAATTCAGTTTTTTGCCGTCAATGAAGCAGATGGTAAAAGCATAGCATTAGACTCTGGATTGACCGAAGCAGGAGTTAAAATGGGTAATCCAAATTTTTCACCGGATCACCAGCGATTTATTTATACAGTTGTAACCAATATTGAAGGAACAACAAGACTTAACAGCCAGCTCTACATTAAAATATTACGGAATGGAATCTGGAGCAAAGGGCGAAGGTTGCCGGAACAAGTTAACCTCTCAAATTATAATTCAACCCACGGCTGTATCATTCCTGAATCTGAAGAAGGTTTGTACAGAATCTATTTTAGCAGTGACCGACCCAATGGTAAAGGTGGATTTGATATTTGGACTGTATTGCTGAATGAGGATGGATCCTGTACTTTACCAGAGAACGTCGAAAGTATAAATACAGAAGGAGACGAGTATTCTCCTTATTATTCCGGAAGATCGAAAACACTGTTTTTCAGTTCTAATTATCATCCTGGATTTGGTGGACAGGATGTTTTTAAATATTGCTACAAGGGTAAAGATTCTTTAAAATTAATCAACCTCGGTAAAAGCGTTAATTCAAGTTACGACGAAATTACGTATCATACTGTCAATGAAGAAAATGTGGCTTTTGTTGCCAGTAACCGCCCGGGTTCTAACTATCTTGATGAAAATATACAAGCCTGCTGTTATGATATTTATAAAATCAACAGTACGCCAAGGACTATAGATTTATTGGTCACTGTCAGGGATGGATTTGATTCGCTGGATATTAATGGTGCAAGGGTAGAGTTATTTGATATTACCGATGGCGATACTATTGTTGCAAGTTCAGAGCCACTGGACAAAGCATCACATCTTTTTAAGTTGACAGAAGGCCACAAATATCGCATTCTTGCTTCAAAGAATAGTTATCTTGGGGACTCCACCAAAGTCTCTGCGATTGATCTTTACAATTATGATCCAATCAAGAAGACATTGTACCTGACTCAGAAGAAAACACTTGATGTGTTGACTTTCGAGCGGACAACGAATTTTAATTTGAAAGGGGTGATGGTAAAACTTTGGGATCTCGACCATAACAGATTGATTGAGGAAATCACAAAAGTCGATACCAATCTTTTTAATTTTAGTATTTATAAAGGAACCAATTATTTGCTGATTGCTTCAAAACCGAAGTATGAATCAGATACTGTGCGTATTACAGCAATGCAGACTTCGCTAGAGAACCCCTTGCAGCGAAAAATGTATCTTGAACTAAGTGCTATTGCCGAGTTGAGAAGGTTGTTGCCAATTCGTCTGTTTTTTGATAACGATTTGCCCAATCCACGTTCAGATGCGGATACAACAGATGTCCTTTTTTCTAAAATTTATAATGAATACAGCAATCGGAAGGGAGTCTATATGTATCAATATGCCGATGTTCTTAAAGGACCTGCCCGGGCAAAAGCGATGCTCGAAATAGATACGTTTTTTGATAAGGAAGTCAAGTACAATGGTGATAAGTTTTTAATTTTTCTTGATAAGCTCAGCATTATCATGGAAGAAGGGCACAGTATTGACATTTTTCTGAAAGGTTATGCCTCGCCACGTGCAAAATCAGAATATAACCAACATCTTTCAGCCCGAAGGGTGACTTGTATCAGGAATGAATTTGACTATTATCAAAACGGGATTTTTCATCCTTTTATCCGGGACAATGCACTTAAAATCAAAGAAATTCCTTTTGGAGAGTCACAGTCGTCAACAGATGTCAGTGATAGCCTAGAAGACACCAGAAATTCTATTTATAATCTCAAAGCAGCCTTTGAGCGACGCGTTGAGATTCTTGAAATATTAAAGGGAGTAGATGATGTTCAACACAATAATCAGTAATAGGGTCATGAGTAAAAAGAATATTGCAATGACGACGTTCATCAAAAAAATGATCATGGCCTTCTTAATTTTGGCCACAGCCGGAACATGGCAGAAAGGTCATGCAACACATATCGTAGGTGGGGAGATGACCTACAAGTGTCTTGGCAATGACCGTTATGAAATTCGGTTTACACTCCGCAGAGACTGTTTTAATGGAAGTCCGGAGGCGGAATTTGACGATCCTGCCCTTGTATATATTTTTAGTACGGAAGGCTATAAAATGATTGACTTGGGAAAAAACGGTGCGATTGAAATGCCTTTTCGTCGAGATGATACATTGAATGAAATTCTCAAAACCGAATGTGAAGTGATTGGAGGTGATGTGTGTGTTCATACGACCACGTACATTGGTCGTGTAACATTACCATTCAGAAAAGGTGGTTATGTTCTCGCTTATCAAAGATGCTGCAGAAACTATACCATCAGCAATATCGTGGATCCGGTTCTTGCAGGCTCAACGTATACACTTACGATCAGTGAAGAAGCCTTGAAGACATGTAATTCCAGTCCGGTATTTGGCGGTTGGCCATCGATTTATATCTGTGGCGATCGACCGATTTTATTCAATCATGCGGTGGTTGATGCTGAAGGTGATTCGCTGGTTTATAGTTTGTGTGCGCCCTATCTGGGGGCCGACACTGCGAATTCCAAGCCCTCAAACCATAAGCCACCTTATATGCCTGTAGTGTATAAGTCTCCGTTCAGTCTTTTTAATCTACTTGATGGTAATCCCGCTTTGTCTATAGACCGAAGGACGGGCCTATTGACTGGTCAACCAAAACCCAATACCGTTGGTCAATATCTTATTGGGGTTTGTGTCAATGAATATCGTAACGGGAAGTTATTGTCACAGATTCGAAGAGATTTTGAATACAATGTCAGGATCTGCACTACAAACCCAGTATCCAATTTTGAACCTGACAAAGATGTTATTTGTAATGAAGACCGACTTGTAAATTTTTCCAATAAAAGTTATAATGCGAAAGAATTTACGTGGTATTTCGATTATCCGTTCAATACATTTTCTAGCAAGGACACCAATCCAAGTTTTAGATTTCCGGGCACTGGAACGTATCGCGTAGCATTGGTCGCAAGAAGGGCCAAGGATTGCATTGATACCACATTTCAAAACATATATATTTATGATTCAACATTAATCGGTGCTAATTTTGATTTTAATATTGGTGCCTGTGATGATTCCATCAGGGTTAATTTTAATGACAGGTCTTTTGATTCACTGCTTCAGATAAAAAACTGGAACTGGGAGATTCTCCTGAACGGGAACCGATACACATCAAACAGAAAAGATCCGTTTTTCGTCATACCTGATACCGGTTCTGCAACTGTAAAGTTAGTGGTTTATTCTTCGGGAGGATGTTTCGATGGCGTTCAAAAGAACATCCATCTCAATAGATTGAAGCCGGGATTTCCGGAGAATGGCATTCCCATTTGTATTGGTGATTCTACCCATATTATAGCAAACCCTGATCCGCGTTTCAAGTACACCTGGTCTCCTTCGGATCATCTTAGCTGCAATGATTGCGCAGATCCCATTGCATTTCCGGGTCAATCGACCAGATATAAAGTTACCATTACTGATGGCAATTGCATTTATGAAGATTCAGTTGAGGTCAAGGTTTCGCCTCAATTGAATATTGGCATTGCCGGGGATGTCGTGATATGTCAGGATACTGCCCGCTTAAGAGCAATGGGTGGTGTGGAGAGTACAATCGAATGGTCATCTTCGAAAGACTTTAAGAATATATTAGGCAGTGGGAGTTTTGACTTAAATTATTTTGTCAATGGCAAAGTAACTTTTTACGTTCGTGGCCGGTCAGCGGCCAATTGTCCTGGAAATGATAGTATCACTGTTTCTAAAGAAAAAGTGGATATTGATTTTGAAGGTGGCGACTACAAGTTTTGCGAAGGTGATTCATTCAGAATTAAAATAAAAAATCTTAACAACGTGCATCATCTTAATTACACCTGGTCTCCGGCGGATAAGATTTTCAGCGGACAAGGAAGTGAAGAGATCCTATCATTTGCAGGTGAATGCAAAGATATCCGGTTTGTGGTGTCTGCCATAAATCAGTATAAGTGTGCGGCATTAGATACCTTGAATGTGAAGGTGTTGTGTAAGCCGGCAACAGATTTCAAAATTGATAAAAGTTGCGATAACACTTTTGTGAGCTTTACCAACCTTAGTGCTTCGGGAAGTTATATGTGGGATTTTGGTGATGGCGATACCAGTATGGAAAAGAATCCAGTACATGACTATAAGAAAAACGGACGATATACCGTGAGACTAAAAGTTGATGCAGAATGTGATAATGAGATTGTTAAGATTATTGATGTGGGTTTTATTCCTGTTCAACTCAATGATACTATTTTAAGTTGCATGGGAGAGCCAGTATTTCTTAACCCTAATCCGGACTTGAAGTACAACTACAGCTGGACACCAGCCGATAGAGTAACAGATCCCAATGCGCCAAATCCGCAGAGCAAGACCATGGAGTCGACTACTTTTAAAGTCAGGGTCACGGATCCATCGATTGCAGATTGTTTTATTGAGCGTTACGTAACCGTATTCGTGCCCCCTCAGCTTAATTTGCGAATCAATCACGATACTATTCTCTGCAAGCCAGATACAATACTTTTACAAGCTTTTACGGACCAGCAAGCCAAAATAGAATGGCTGGATGGCGTAGGTCTCTTTATTGGTGATGGATATCAGTTACGCCGTTTTTTCAGAGATTCACAATATATACATGCCTTTGCTACCGATGCCTATGGCTGTGCCTCACAGGATTCCTTTTTAATTATTCCGGTCAACACAAAGTATAAACTGGAAGGCGATCCGGAAATCTGTCCAGATCAGAATGGGCATATCGAAGTAATTCCAAGCGACGGACATACTTACTCCTATAGCTGGACACCGACCAGCCTTATTACGGGGGGTAAAAATGGTAGCAGGGTCATTGTCAAACCCGTAGATACAACTGTTTTTTATGTAGATTTTGTCAATGAATACGGATGTACGTTTCGTGATAGTTTCCAGGTTAATATCAGTCGATTTGAGCCACCACTGGAAGCATATGCCGATGAGGATACGATCTATTTCGGCCAGTCAACCATGCTTCACGTTACACCTGGCTACATCAACTACAAATGGGTTAATCCCAACAAGCTTAGTTGCGACAATTGTACTGACCCCAAAGCCAGTCCGGAAGTGTCCACACTTTATCAAGTGATGGCAACCAATAAACAGGGATGTATTGGAACAGCTGAGGTTAGGGTAGTGGTGATTCGTCCAAGGTGCGACGAATCGGATGTGTTTCTTCCTAATATATTCAGTCCAAATGGCGATCTAAATAATGACATCTTAAAGGTCCGAAGTAACTTTATAGACAAAATTGATCTATATATCTACGACCGCTGGGGTCAAAAGGTTTTTGAGACCCATAATAAGGACTTTGGCTGGGATGGTACATTTGAAGGCGCAGCACTGAAACCGGACGTTTATGGTTATTATTTCAAGGTAGTGTGTGTGGACGGGCAATCCTACAGCGATCAGGGAAATGTAACGATCCTAAGGTAATTAATATATTTTTTAACCTGACACTCACGCATTTAAATTATAACTATTTTTGTATAAATAATTTAGACATCCCCTGACATACGCTAACACTTACGTATTAAGATGATGTTTAATTTATTAATCCTTGACAATCAAGGATATAATAGTTATAAATTTCGCCAACGTGAGAAAAATAGCGCTGTTACTAGTTGTCTTAGCAGGCAGAATCCCGTATGCATTGGGGCAAGATATTCATCAATCCCAATTTTATACCTCTCCTTTAAACCTGAATCCGGCACTAACGGGCAATTTCTATGGGGATTCGCGAATCGCGGCAAATTACCGCAACCAGTGGTTTCTGGATAATTTAGCCAACTATCTTACTTTCACGGCTTCGTTTGATCATCGGTTCTATCCCAAGTCATGGAAGCAAAAGGGTATTTGGTCAGCCGGAATGATTATCAATTATGATCAGGCGGGCGAATCCAAACTTGGTTTAAGTAATCTGGGCTTAAGCGTTAGTTATGCTTATGCTGTTAATTCCAAAAACATTGTTGCGCTGGGTGCACTAATAGGTGGAACCAGCCGAAAATTTGACGCCAATAGACTTACATGGGATTCCCAATGGAATGGACGTTCATTTGATCCTAATCTACCCTCTGGAGAAAGTGCTTCGCCAACTTCTAATTTCTTTATGGATTTGAGCGCAGGATTGAATTATCGTTGGCAAAAATCCAGACGTACAAAACTTGACGCGGGAATTGGTGCGTTTCACCTCAATAGACCTGATCAAGTTTTTTACACCCAGAATACTACACAAAAACTTGAAAACCGGTTTTCTTTTTACATCACTCCTTCTGTAAAATTGACAACCAAAATCGATTTGTTAATTCATGGACTTTTTCAGACTCAAAAACCCTACAAAGAATCCGTTGCCGGACTATATGGTAAGTTTTATATAAACACCAAAAGAGGCAAAGAGTTGGCACTTTACCTTGGAGGAGCTGTGCGCCCTGGAGATGCTCTTATACCAAAAATAGCTGTGGAGTATAAGAATTGGTATGCCGGAGCAAGTTATGACATAAATACTTCTCCCTTTAAGGTTGCAACCAAGAGAAATGGGGGTCCTGAAATTTCACTTACCTATATATTCGTCAAAGCGAGACCGCTTGAGCAAATTAAGGCTTGTCCGATTTTCTAAAAATAAATAACAGGAAAATGTATTGTCCTAATATTAAAACACTGGTCCTTTTATTTCTAAGCATTGGATCAATAAATGCCCAGTATGCCAGTGAGAAATCTATACTCAGTGTTGCTCAAAAATCGATGGCAAGCAAAAATTATTATGACGCCCTGAGCAAGTTTAAGGAGCTGCTTGAATTTGATGAAAATAATGAAATGTATCTGTATCAGGCTGCGGAAGCTGCACGTTTTCACGGTGCCTATGGACTCGCCGCAAGCTATTATGGAAA
>JAIBCI010000034.1 GCA_019694255.1 Saprospiraceae bacterium | reverse complement strand
GAAATCAAAGAATATTGAAGTTATCTCTTGCCATGAAGAGACGGGAATGGTTTACTGGCCTATGGATGAATACAAATAACCTAAAATCGACTTTCATTTTTGATTCTTAATGACAATTCTGGGATAATCATTTCGCCCCTACGGGGTTTTGGGATGTGTTCGTTTCAAATGCAATAATCATTTCGCCCCTACGGGGTTTTGGGATGTGTTCGTTTCAAATGCAATAATCTTATCGCCCCTAGGGGGTTTATTTTAATTAACTATATCCAGATTATAGGTAAAACTAGTTGAATTGGAAGACTTTCGGTGTGAAAAATTCTGTTACAATCAGTCCTGTCTGATTGCGGTATGAAATATTCTTGTTGAAGCCTGATCATTTCTGTTTACGTCCAATAGAAAGTACATTACCCAATGTGATGTTTTCTTCATCCAGCTCTTCAATCAGGTGCCGGATGGTCTTGGATTCAAACATATCTTTCAGGAGCGGTTTGATTAATTTATAACGGCTGTGCATCGGACATGGGTTGGTCTCGGAACATTCCTGGAGACCCAAAACACACTTCGTAATAATATGATCTTCTTCCAGCAGCATGAGCACTTTCATCATGGAGGTCTCCTTCGCTTCTTCCGTCATATAGAATCCGCCATTGGGTCCTGTCACCGAGAGGATTAGTCTGTTGTTGCGGGTCAGCTTCTGTAGTATTTTGGCGGTGAATGACTTGGGCGAATCGATGGCTTTGGCAATGGGTTCGATACCAAGCTTGTTTGATTCGGAACTCCACTTGGCAATATATATAACAGCTCTTAATGCGTATTCAGTTGATTTAGAAAACATTATATATTATAAAAATAAAAATGTAAAAATTTTAAGATTTTTTTGTCTTTTTCGTCAATTGAAGATAGTTTTGTCCTCAATTAATTTTTTAATTAAACTATAATTATGAAAAGCAAAATAATTTTACATCAGTTCATAGGTCTTGGAATTTTATTTATCATTCTGGTATTCAATTCTTGTCGTAAAGATAACAATACGGATCCCAACGATCCTTCGCTCCTGACCAGTTCCTTTTCATCGGATGTACCATTATCCTGGTATAACTTAATGCTTGATATTGACCGTTATTCATCGGGTTATCGTCCACCGGCTGCATCAAGGATGATGGGATATATCGGAATGACTGGCTATGAAGCGGTCGTTAATGGTATGCCGGAGCATCAGTCATTGGGTCAGCATTACAAAGGCCTTAATTTGCCGGCAATCAATAAAAATCAGGCATATTACTGGCCCGTGGCATTAAATGCTGCCTATGCTCAGTCTTTCAAATTATTCTATCCTCAGGTAAGTGATGAGTTTACAAATAAAATCAAAGCATTAGAAGAAAAAAACTACGGAAAACTTAATGCATTAGCTGATCCCGCCACGATTGAACGATCTGTACGATTTGGAAAAGAAGTTGCTGATGCAGTATTTCAATATAGTGCCAGTGATCCCTATGGTCACGAGGCATTCAAAAATCCTTTCCCCTCGACATATGTTCCACCTAAGATAGGCAGTGCCGGAGAAAAACTATGGCAGCCCACTTTTCCCGACTTTACGCCTGCCCTTTTCCCCTACTGGGGTAAAGTAAGGACATTTGCATTGAACGCCGCGGAGATTCGAGCCAAACAACCAATAGCTTACAGCAAAGATCCAGGATCAAAATTTTATCAACAGGCGAATGAAACCAGGATCGTGGTCAATAATCTATCATTTGAAGACCGGTGGATTTCTGAATTCTGGAGTGATGATTTTTTTGAACTAACCTTCGAACCTGCAGGGCGTCAAGTGGCGATTGCCAATCAAATGGTAGAACGTGATAAAATAACCATGGACAAGGCAGTCGAATTGTATGCGAAGCTGGGCATGGCCATGGCGGATGCGGCCATCGCCATATGGAATTCCAAATACATTTATAATGTACTCCGTCCGATTGAATACATCCGTGATGTAATGGATCCCAATTGGGTCACCGCATTAAACAATCCTACCTCAGGTCTGAGAAGTATTACCCCGCCATTTCCTTCCTATCCATCAGGTCATTCCGGATTCGGTGGATCGGGTGCTGTCATCCTGACGGATATTTTCGGTGCGAACAGATCATTTGTAGACAACTGTCATATCAACCGATATGAGTTTATTGGTGCACCGCGATCCTTTCCCTCTTTCATCGATGCAGGTGTTGAAAACGCTTATTCACGTTTAACACTCGGCGTTCATTACCGAATGGATTGTGATGAGGGTCTGCGATTAGGATATCTAGCTGCACACCGGGTGCTGGAGTTGCCATGGCTAAAATAAATTCATAAAAGTATTGATAAGCAAGGCCGATTTCTTACTGGAATAATTATTTCAGCAGAATGAAGAAGGCCACTTAAAATAAAAGTTTATTCATCTCAAGGTAGCAGGGCAAACAACAGTTTAGTTTCATTTGCTTATGCATGCCCTGCACTTTTTATCTAGTAGGCTGCGAACTGCAGCCTGACTTATTCTTCAACTATAAAAAAAAAATTATGGAAAAAAACGGCGACCAGGGTATCTATAAAAGTATACCTAAAAAAATTGACTACTTCATGAACACTAAAAATTGGTGGGGTCCGCTGACTTTCATTCTGATCATCAGTTTGC
>JAIBCI010000039.1 GCA_019694255.1 Saprospiraceae bacterium | reverse complement strand
GAAAGGAAAAACAATTAGTGAATTGATTGAAGTTGCTGATAGTATTCCTGTAATAGAAGGAACTAAAGAAATTATTACGCAACTCAAAACACGAGGCTACATGATTGGAATTATTTCCGATAGTTAAGACTGCATTACCAATCACATAAAAAACAAATTGGGAATGGACTTTTCACTTTCCAATGAACTGGAATTTTCGAAAAGCATTTGCACAGGTGAGGTAAAAATTCCTTCCTTTCTTTTCAGCAATGCAAAAAGTTTGTGCAAGCATTCGCTTTGCAAAACCAACGCACTTATAAGCATTCTTGAAAAATACAGCATTCAAAAAGAAAACTGCATTGCCATTGGCGACAGCATGAATGACCTGTGCATGATAAAAGAAGCCGGGCTTGGTATTGCGTTTTGTTCAAAGGATGAATTGCTAAATCACCATGCCGACATCATTCTTAATGAACAAAGTTTTTCCGAACTGCTTAACCTGACTAAATAATATATAACGGCAACTATTACTAAAGAGAACGACACAGCAAAGAAATTTTCTGACTTGACAGCAAATAAGATAGCAGCAGCCGCTAACAGCAGCTTGCCAAAAGCGGAGCGGAATTGGGTGCAGAAACTTTTCGGCTCCGAATAAACATTAGAGGTAGCTTGACTGATGGTGCTTCGAAAGCCCCGCCTTCGGCAAGCTGCAAAACGTTATGCGTCACCCTAAGAACGACCAAACTTAACATTAACATAAGGACATATTATTAACTTTGACTTCAAAAAATATGGCAGACAATAAAGCAACATCTTCCGCAACGACTTTCCGAATGGAAACAGCAGTTGCAATTAACATCAAAGCATCAGCAGACAAGATAATGGCTTTGCTGACTAATGCTACTGACTTCACAAAGTGGAACTCAACAGTTATTTCGGTAGACGGACAAATTATACAAGGAGAAAAAATAAAACTTGTTTCAAAACTCGACCCCAAAAGAACTTTTAACCTTAAAGTTTCACAGTTGACACCTACGACAATGGTTTGGCAAGACGGTTTTGCTCCAATGTTTTCAGGAGTTAGGACATTTTCATTGACACCTAAATCAGACGGAACAACCGACTTTTCTATGATTGAAGTATTCAAAGGAATTATGCTACCGATGATAAAAGGTTCTTTACCCGACTTCAAATCCAACTTTGAACAATATGCGTTGGAATTAAAAACGGCAGCAGAAAAACAGTAACATCAAAACTTTCATAAAATGGCAACAGAAGGAACAAAAGAAAATCCGTGGAAATTAAAAACTCCACCATTAACATCGGACTACGAAATGTATAAAGATGTAAAAGACGGCAAAGAAGTTATTATGTGTATCGTTGGCAAGACAAAACTTATCTATGACGCAAAATGCCTTACAGACCTACATACAATGCTTAAACAACACGGAGACTGGATGGAGTTAGGAAGTGCAGACGAACAAAAACCTGCAAAGGAAGGAACAGTTGAAGCGTGGGGACGTTCTGAAAACAATCCAAATGGTGGATGGTATGGACTTAAAAAAGGACTGCGTGGAAGATTTGGAATGTATATCCCGCCTTTAATGGAAAAACTTGGACTTGCCGAAGTAACACACGATGCAAAGGGAAATAAAATGAGAGCAAAGTGACACGACAAACAGAAGAGCGAACGCATAACAGCACCTACCCAAAATTGGCGGTTCTGTGGTTGAATGAAGCTTTGTGCTTCTATCAAAGTTTGTGCTTTGTTGACAGTGAAGTGCTCCGAAATCGCCACTTTCGGGTAGCTGCAAACCGTTAAGCTCAATCAAAAAACATTAACTATTCCAAGCATTTAGTATCTTTGAACGTTACTAACGTATTGTGTTATTATGATTCTAAGTTTTGGTGATAAGAATACTGGACTAGTTTGGAATGGAACACTCATAAAGGGAATTCCTCACTCCGTCCAGCAAATTGCTAGAAGAAAACTTAGAATGTTAAATAACTCAAACAATATCAATGACTTAAGAGTGCCACCTTCAAATCGTTTAGAAAAATTAAAAGGCGCCCTAAAAGAATTTTACTCCATTAGAATTAATGATACTTGGAGAATCGTTTTTAAATGGGAAAATTCGCATTCAAAAAATGTAAAAATTATAAATTTTCACTAGTATGGCTTCATTAAAAAACATACATCCAGGAGAGGTACTACTTGAAGAATTCCTTATTCCAATGGAGATTACTGCTTACAAATTAGCCCAAGCTATTCAAGTTCCACAAACAAGAATATCGCAGATTATTAAAGGAAATCGCAGTATAAGTGCGGATACTGCGTTAAGATTATCAAAATATTTTGGAAATTCCGCTAAGTTTTGGTTAGGTCTGCAAAATGATTTTGACCTAGAAGAAGAATATAAGTTATTAAAAAAAGAACTAGAACTGATTTCACAAAATGACTGGGCATAACTAGAGACACTCTCCATACCGATTAAGATTAATTTTTCATGCTTGGCTTTTGACTGGAAGAAGTGTTTTACTTTTAGGTTTCTTCGAGAGCGGTACGGCGAGTATCTCCGGACATTTATAGCCAATTTTAAAAGACAGCATTGTGGGACTATTTGACATATTCAGAAACAAGAAACAACAACCAGAAAAAGCGCTAAAAACTTTTGACGGGACGTCAATCTTTTATCACGAAGACGATTTTAGGCAAGTTGAAATAGTTCCTAGTGACAATTTATCAATCCTTGTAGCAGAATCTGAAAAGGTCGACACATTTGCAAAGGAACATTTTGATGGTTCAGGCTTCACAGACATCGATGTCCGCAATGACAAGAACAAGACAAAATTAAATCAGTGGAGAATAGACCCAAATGACCTTGAAAAAATACTTGGTTCACTCGGGTTGGACAGAATACCTAATGTTCTAACGGGTTATGGACAGAATTACCGCGAACATCATAAAGATTGTGTCGCATTCGGCAACGACGATTGTGCAGTATATTATAACTTTAAAGACAATGTTGTAGAACACATTTGGTTCACCAACCATTGGAGCATGGATAGAGAAAGACTTGCCAAATCCCTACATGAACTTGGAAAGCAATGGAATTTATTGCTTCAAGACTGGAATCTAACCATTACAGTCGACCTCAAAGACAAGGGTTCGATTGACCAATACTTGAATACGTATGATAAAGAATAAAACTGGCTATTACAGCACATTTGCAATAGGCAGGATTTCGTGCTTCGCAGACACATTGGTGCAAAATGGAAGTTCAGTTCTCCATATGGAGTTTAATGCTAAAACTCCCTGCCTTGACAAAGCGGCAAACCGTTAGCAGCATGACTTGAAAGACAGCTTAAAATTAATATATGAAAATAGAATATAGTTTTGACAAGCGACCAACGGCAGACCAAATAATTGAACTTTATGACAATGCTGGATTGCCAAGACCAACATACGACAAAGAACGTATCCAAAAAATGTATAACAACTCAAATCTCATAGTTACAGCTTGGGAAAATGATCTATTAGTTGGAGTTTCTCGTTCAATAACAGACTGGGTTTGGGCTTGTTACCTATCAGACCTGGCTGTAAGACACGAGTATAAAAAAGAAGGCATAGGTAAAAAACTTATAACCTTAACAAAAGAAAAAGTTGGGGACCAATCAATGGTTCTACTTTTATCAGTTCCAACAGCTTTGGAATATTACCCAAAAGTGGGGTTCAAAAAACAAGAAAGCAGTTTCATAATTGACAGAGCAAAATGGAAATTAAATCAATAGGTATTTATAGAAAATGGCTTGACGAAGAACTAATTTATCAAAAGTTAGTATTCCAACTGCTTGTTATTTTTCAAAAATTGGCACAGACAAATGTCCCGAGATAAGATTTGTGTCGCTCAAATGAGTTATGGATGGCAACTTTATTATAACAGGAACTTTGACATTAAGAAAGGTATTGAAATTAGGAGTTCAAGGAAAGTTGCTCTAACTTTTAGAGGTACCGAAACATAGAAGCAAGGGAATTCAAGGCAGTGCAACAATGGTAAGCAACGAGCTTGCAGACAAATATTTTGGAGAACAGAACAGCGATAGTCAAATTGTTTCAAACGTAAGCAATCAAGGAGAAACATTAAATGAAATTACACAAATGAACGAAAAGTTTAAAGCGAAAGAAGTAGTTTTGCAAATCAAATTTTGACAAGACCAGAAAATTGGGGCGGTTATTCTATCACCCACTTAGAATTGAGTTTTTAGATCTTATGCCAACTCTTTTTCATAATATATAATTATATGAACAATCAACCGGACAATGGATAATAACCTAATTGAAACCATTAATATCAATACTTATCATCCATGAACATCAAGCGCATCAAAAATTTATTCAATATATACACTGAAGTAATAGTCGATAAGACCAAGCCAACTTGGGCTCAGTCTCCAACGCCAAAAAGAGGCTACCGGCGAATTGCTACCGAAGAGGCTTTTGCAACGCAGGCTTTGATCGCCGAGTCAAAACGTCTGATCGCATCCGGAAATGCCGAGCCGGGTTTTGCCAAAATGGGGGGATTTGTATTTGGGAACGGCCTGCCCCCCAAAGTACTCGACTCCAAACTTCTTGATTTAGGGGACAGCAGAATTCATCAAATGGATGCCGACGGAATTGACTATGCACTGCTCTCTTTGACCTCACCCGGCGTACAGGTATTTGAAGCCAGCAAAGCGACTGGTATTGCCATGGAAGCCAATGATATGTTGATGGAGGCCGTGCGCAAATATCCTCTTCGCTTCGGTGGGCTGGCAGCCATCGCACCACAAGCACCCAATGAAGCGGCTAAAGAAATCGCACGCGCTAAAAAAATGGGACTAAAAGGAATTATTATCAATTCTCATACCCATGGTGAATACCTTGACCTCCCTAAATTTACCCCTATTCTTGAGGCAGCGCAGGATTTGAATATGCCGATTTATCTGCATCCCCGTGAACCTGCAGCCAGTTGGGTCGCACCCTACCTCGATTATGGATTGTATTTTGCTACCTGGGGTTTTGCGGCAGAAGCAGCGCTACATGCCATGCGACTGATTATGTCCGGAACCTTGGATCGTTTTCCCAAACTGCATATCGTACTTGGTCATATGGGTGAGGGTATACCGTTTTGGTTGGCAAGAATTGATAATCGCTATAAGGGGCAGGTCGTGGTTGGTGCCAGCTCAGTACTTGAGCTACTTCCCAGTGAGTATTTTCGCCGAAACTTTGTCATTACGACCAGTGGCGTGATGGATCATGCTCCATTGAGACTCGCGATTGATGTTCTTGGAATCGAGCGGATTCAATTTGCAGCCGACTACCCATATGAAAATGCGGGGGATGGAGTTCGATCACTTGAAAATTCCGACCTGAACGAAGCAGAACGAATGTCTATTTTTGAGACGAACGCCAGCAAGTACTGGGGAATTAATTTGGATGCTATTTCAATATAATTTGTCCCCCTATCCTCTTGCCCGGTCCAAATATGCAATCCTTCGACCAGCCGAATCCCAATCATCTAATCAACCGGACGCAAGTGCTAATGAGAAACTTTCGGATCCATCCACGTTATAGGAGTCCATTAAATCAGAAATAAGCCGCGCGAATAAAGCACTTCACACCTGATAGCTAAAGGCAATCCGACACAGCCAACGCACCCCTACTCGTCAACCTTTAGCTGATGCGAAGTGATTCGCTCGAAAAATCATCGAACAATTTGCAAATAAATATTTGCTTTTATGCGCCCTTTAAAAAAGCAATTCTCTTGTTTATGAAACAATGTTTTAACTCAACTATATGAAAGAAAAAGACAGCCGAAAACTTTTTGAGCGGATCGTCATGTTTAACGATGCCGTGTACGCAATAGCACTTACACTACTTGTCCTTGAATTAAAATTTCCGGAAGATGCATCATTGAACAGCTATGAAGACTTTATCCGATTCCTCCATGAAATTTCACCAAGGCTTTTTGCATTCCTGTTTAGTGTGGTTTTGGTCAGCGGTAATTGGATCGCCGGCTTAGGGCTTCACAAAATGATCGCTCGAGCTCATGGGCGAACAGTAATTCACACCGCAATATATCTTCCCGTTATTTCACTCATGCCATTCTGCAGCAATGTATTGGGAAATTATCCCGACAGCCCGTATTCCTTTGTGATCTTTGGAATAGTTCAAGGTTTTACGACAATTAATAACTTTTTCTTTTTGAAGCATTGCAGGCAACATAAGCTATATTACGATGATGTCGATTGGGATGAAATCAAAAATCTGGAGCGAATCATAATTCCAATATTTTTTATTATCATCGTGATGACCCTGATCGCATTTATAAGCACCAAGCTTTCATTTGTACTCTACCTGGCTCTGAATTCTATTCCATTCTTCATGTCCAGCAGATTAAACAGAAAATACAAGGATGATGTGAAAGAAAATCACCCAATTTGAAAAGATATTTGATATAGCGAGCCTCTTGAATCTCATCATGATTGATATAAAAATATTTCGAATTCGAAATCACTGATAAAAATATTGCCATTCACGCGCAACATTCTTATACATGTTTATTCTATAAAATAAACATGCTTTACAGCGGAATGTAGATCGGCACAATATCTACATCGTACACCACATTCCTCATCGAATAAAAGACCTTCGTAGTATTCAAAATGAATTAACGATATAATGAACCCTATTGCTGTTCAGAACAGGCAATGGTCAATCCAGGGTTCAAATTCCTAAAAGTTAGTATTTTGCGTTCAAATGCAGTATTTCAAAAGCCAACAACTATAAAAATGAATACGAGAAGAGATTTCATACGCCAGGCGTCCATTCTTTCAGGCGGATTACTGGTGGCCAATTCTTCAATGGGGAAAGTGTTTTTTCAAAAGAAACCCCGGGTGATCATTATTGGTGCAGGGTTTGCAGGATTGTCCGCGGCCTATGCACTTCATAAAAAAAATATTGAATTTGTCATTCTGGAGGGAAGAAACAGAATCGGTGGCCGTGTTTTCTCACATACCATTGACCGGAGCGAGAATCTTGTCGTTGAAATGGGTGCAGAATGGGTTGGCGCATCCCATACCCGAATCATAGCATTAACTGCCGAATTAGGACTTACGCTTGAGAATAATCAACTGGATACCCATCTGATCTATCGTGGAGAATATTTCAAAAAAAATGAATGGGACTACTCCATCTCCTGGAACAACAAGTTTGAAAACATACTGAAAAGCTATCCCCACCTGTCTGAAAAGGATAAAATGAAATTGGACAAAATTGATTGGTGGCGATACCTTGTCAACAACGGCTGCGATGGCCGCGATCTTGAAATAAGAGAATTATTGGACAGCACTGATTTTGGTGAAACCATCAGAAGTGTGTCTGCCTATGCCGCCCTGGCAGAGTATGCTGAAAGCAGCCCCAAGAATGAAATGGATTTTAAAATAAAAGGAGGCAATGCCCTATTGGCCGAAAAACTTGCGGATCAAATCGGAAGAAATAAAATCAGAACCGGCACCTTGGTTGACCGAATTGTGCAGGGCAAGAATGTCAAAGTGTACTGCAAGAATGGTGAAATCTTTGAGGCCGATAAAATTATTTGTACGGTCCCTACATTTGCCGCACGGAAGATCCACTGGGATCCCGTCTTACCTTCGGAGATGATCCTTGCCATGGACGAATTGCAGTATGCCCGAATAAACAAGAATCCTGTATTGTTCAATCAGCGATTTTGGAAAGATGAAAATTTTGACATGGTCACAGATACCCCTGCCCATTATCTGTATCATGCCACCAAAAACCAGGTATCGCCCAAAGGCGTTCTAATATCCTACACGATCGGTGATAAAGCCGCTGTGATCGCCAACCAAAACGCTGAATGGAGAGCCAATATGTTACAACAATCACTCGCACCCTATTTTGGAGATATTAAAAGTATGATCAACACCCAGACCAACTATTTTTGGGGCACCGATGAATATTCCAAGGGAGCCTATGCCATTTATGGAAAAGGTCAATGGTTCGATATTCAGCCAATCTTGAAAAAATCATTTCTCCACACACACTTCGCAGGGGAACATTTAGCAGACTGGCAGGGCTTCATGGAAGGGGCGATTAACACCGGAGAAGAAGCAGCCGCAGCGATATGAATTACTCCCTATTACGGGACCCTGATAGACTTAGCCTCCTCAATTATAAGGCTAAAATCAGATTAAAATACCAAATCCGCCTGCACCTGTTTGTTGATCAGAATTTGGTTTTTATGTGGCGATAATGCAAGCCAAAAGCTCAATTCTTCTAATGATCAATCTAGCTAAAACTATTCTCCCAATAAATATTCGGAAAATGAAGTAAGCTTAAGAACTGAACACATGGCTAATAAAACAACTAAACTAATAAACTAGATTTCAAATAAACTCACTCATTCATGTCTTCAGAAAAGGATTGCTCCCCAGCAGAAACTAAAATATTTGACTGGATTGAAGAAAATATAATAATTGAGTCATTTGAACAAGTTGGCAACCCTATACAACGATTCATTCCACCTTGCTTTGAAGCGTACTGCAAGATTTTACATCCATTTATTATCGATTTAGATGCGCCAGAAACCTTTTTTAATGAAAAAGAAGCACAAAGAACCAAAGAATCTAAATTGATCAAAATAATATATGATAAGCTCAACTTCGCGGATCCCTATTTACTCAACTTAGACTTAAAGTCGTTTATTCAAACTGCCACAGAAATAACACTTGAAAAACATAAGATGGAACGGGTGATATTAGACTTACCTCTTAAAGATACATCTAATAGCGAACTTAAGAAAGAAATGAGTACCATATTTATAGAAACAATAAAAAATGTTATAAGAGATTTTGAAGACGTACTTGAATCAGAAAAAATGCATCAAATGTTCAAAATAAAACCTATCCTTTTTAAATCTTTTCACAAATAAGTCAAAAAGAAAAAGGTAAAAT
>JAIBCI010000090.1 GCA_019694255.1 Saprospiraceae bacterium | reverse complement strand
GGAGCTTTCGAATCAATCTGAATGGAGAAGTATCCGCATCATTGTTGATGTAGACCCTTATTAATATTATTCCTAAATTAAACCCGAAACAAAAATATTAGTCTATATCTTTGTAAATTAAAAATATTTAACTATATGAAAAATCAAATTATCCTTTTTTTAGCATCCTTCGCTATCGGGCAACTATCTGCACAGACAGATTCTACCGGGCTCCCGGGGGATTTTTTTAGTCTGCAAGGTGCGTTGGAAATTTTTAAACAATCAGAAAGCCCGGAAGAGTTTGAAAAACTTCTCAATCGAGAGACAAGCAAAGTAAGCAATCTTGATCTAGATAATGACGGCGAGGTAGATTATATCAAAGTAATTGAAAAAATGAATGGCGATGCCCATGTATTTGTACTTCAGATCGCCGTATCAGAAAAAGAAAATCAGGATATCGCTGCCATCGAACTAGAGAAAGTTTCGAATACAGAAGCCAACATTCAGATCGTTGGTGATGACTTCATTTTCGGAGAAGAAAAAATAGTTGAACCAAGTGATGGCACTGAAGAAGAAATGGAAGACTCCAAAGGTGGCCCATCACCGGAAGGTTACTTTCATCCTGCTGTGGTAATCAATGTATGGCCATGGCCATGCGTTCGATTCGTCTACGCACCGGCTTATAAAGTTTGGGTTTCTCCTTGGCGTTGGAGAACTTATCCAGGATGGTATCGCCCATGGAGACCATTGACTTTTGCCGTTTGGCATCCATTCCGGGCAAGATACTATGGCCCTGCCTTTAGAGTTGTTCATACACACCGCCTGGCTACAGCACATAGAATCTACACGCCTGTACGAGTACATTCAAAAACCGTCCATACACGCTACCAGGGCGCTCATAAAACATATCATGTAACCAAACATAAGACTACTGTTACAGGCCCAAGAGGAAATAAAGTTACAAAAACAAATACTACAGTAAGAGGTCCTCACGGACATGTAAAAGCAGAAAAGACTACTGTTACAAGAAGTAGAAGGCGTTAATCAATTTATATATCTAAATCCGGGTGGCGAATAACCATCCGGATTTTTTATTTTTATGCGCTATGAAATGTTTTCAAAACTCTTGGTTCTAATAATTTCTTGATTTGCTGTGTTCAACTAATTTTTAATCTGTAATTTTTCCACTTCTTATACCAACGGGCAATTTAAATTAAAAATTAATAACGCTGGACTAAAGCCAGCGGTACAAAATTTCGACTACCCCGCCTAATTCTTCCTGCATCCAATTAGACTTGTTTTAAATGATTTGCAGCAAACACTTTTTTAAAATTCGAGTAAACTTCATCAAGCGTGTAAGGATTATCAGCGTACCTATCTCTTCAATATTAAGGTTTTTTACTTATTACGTTTTGATTTCCGATAGATTGGGAGGTATTAGCGCTTGACCTCGACCGATTTTAAGTAAAATCTCTGTTAACAGATTCCATCAAATCTGAGCTATTCTTTCCCCAGAAATCCATTGCAGCACATTGATTGGAAAAGTATCTATAGTTATCAAATCATACTCAACTATATATGTTGGCAACAGCATTATACTTTTGCTTTTCATCCATAGATCAAATGATCCGGTCAATTTAATAGTAAAATAGTGCCGGGTTATCTCTTTTATTGTAATCTTATTGATTTCTCAGAATCAGAACTTCTGCGTTGCGATTACCTAAAAATCTAACTTAGTAATAACTCATTTCACCAATGAGCTTCTCTGTGATTTCAGGAAGGACACGATGTTCTACCTCTTGAATTTTTTTAGAAAGTTTTTCAGCCGTATCACGACGGTCAACTTTGACTTTTTCCTGGTATATTACCTTCCCCTTATCATAGCTCTCATTGACATAATGAATCGTCACACCGGATTCCGATTCCCCTGAACTGATAACTGATTGGTGAACATTCAGACCAAACATTCCCTTTCCACCATGCTTCGGAAGTAAAGCCGGATGAATATTGATCATTCGGTGATCGTATAGCTTGACAAGAAATGGTGGCATGAGAAGAAGGAAACCAGCCAATACAATAAAGTCAATATCATACAAATTGAGAAGGGAGGTCATGTAACTGTTATTGGTCAATAGTGAACGGTTGATCACTGAAAAAGCTATTCCGTTTTTTTCAGCGACTTTGATCACGCCAGCTTTGGATGAATTCGTAACAATCAATTCAACATGAATACGGGAGTTGTCTTTAAAGTGCTTAATCAGTTTTTCAGCATTGGTGCCTTCTCCGGAGGCAAAAACAGCAATTCTCTTCTTCTTAATCATCGGGTTTGTATTTTGGAAATTAGGATTTGATTGAATTATATAAGGTTGTGTTGGCAGGATCTATTGAAGACATGGCTGCTATCACCTTGTTTTTTTCAAAATCTGTACCTGACTTGTAGATCTCAACAATTTCGTTGCGCTTGGCAGCTACAAAACAGAGCAACAGAAATGAATTAGGATATGACTGGTCGGTATTGGCGATCGCCTCAATGGTATTAAGCATCTTGGCTCTTGAATCCGCAGCGTCCTTGTAGAAATTATCCATATACAGCCGATGATATTCATACATTGCCCTTCTGAACGAACGCATCCGGGGATTAGTAAGGTTTTCCATCAAAAAGAAACGGCTGTTTTTCTTTTTGCTATTGGCACTCCAACTCTCATCAAAGGACTTGGCGCCAGCAGGCATTGAATTAACCATATTCTGGAGTGTAAGCACGTATGGATCTCCTCCTTCAAGAGAAAAACTGTCATAGTCCATCGCCAATATAAAATACGCATAAAATGTCACAACAGCGCTGAGATTGTCAAAGTAAATCTCCTTACTGTTTTCAAGGGGCTTGAAAGGATCAAAGTTAATCGGAATTTCCTTCTCATTGATGATCATCAAATTGGTCTCATAACTACTGCCATAGACAGGTCTTGAAGCCTCAATAAATAAGTCACAACTAAAACTATTATTACCGAAGTCCCTGCGAACGGATAACTGGAAATTGCACCTAATCTTCTCATTGGGTTCAAAAACGTCATTGGTCCATTTGGTGTTATTGGCAAATTCCTTGATCGCCTTTTCCATTTGGGGAAACACCGATTTGTCTGAAGAACTTGCAGTATTGGGTCCAATCACCGTCACATTCATGTCCAGTTCCTGTGCTCCTGCCCTGAAAAAAGGTATAAAAAGCAAAAGAAGCGCAAACACTGATTGAAAAACCACTCTCATCAATTACAATTTGATCATTTCGTTAACTATGTCTTCTGCTACTTCGGATTTGGATTTGAGCTCGAAAGATAAAACTTCACCATTTTTTTTCAAAATATCTATTCTGTTGGTTTCTCCCCCAAATCCTGCACCAGCCTCGCGAGGACTGTTGATAACGATCATGTCCATGTTTTTCTTATTCATTTTGGACCTTGCGTTATCTAGAATATTTTCAGTTTCAAGCGCAAAACCAACCAACCGCTGATTTGCTTTCTTGAAGGTGCCGAGGTGCGCAGCAATATCAGGTGTCTGAACCAGTCTGATCTCAGGCACCCCAACGGTCTTTTTTATTTTCTCAGTCGCTACCTTTTCCGGCATAAAATCGGCTACGGCAGCTGCAAGAATAAAAAAATCTGAAGATTCCTGATACCTTTTAACCGCCTCAAGCATTTCTGTTGCGGATTGCACTTTGACTGTTGTAAGCGCTGGATGTACAGGTGGCAGAATGGATGCTGGCCCGAGAATAAGAAAAACCTGTCCACCTCGCCGAAGCACTTCTTCAGCAATGCGTACACCCATTTTTCCGCTGGAATAATTGCCGATAAAACGCACCGGATCAATTGGTTCGTAAGTTGGTCCCGCAGTAACCAATACTGACTTCCCGGCCAAATCAGATTTTGCAGTGAAAAACTGGCAAACCGTCCTAAATATGTCTTCTGGTTCCGCCAGACGCCCGGCACCGCTGAGACCACTCGCCAGCGGTCCTACGCGTACCGGAATGACATGATTACCATAAGTACGTAGCGTAACAATATTATGCTGTGTAGCAGGATGGGCCCACATATCGAGATCCATTGCTGGTGCAACCATTACCGGGCATTTGGCCGAAAGGTAAACCGCAGTCAAAAGATTGTCAACCATGCCATGGGCCATCTTTGCGATAGTCTGTGCGGTAGCAGGCGCAATCACTAAAAGATCTGCCCACAAACCCAGTTCAACATGATTATTCCACTCCGAAGCATAGGTAAGGTCACTGAGTACAGTCTGCCCGGTTAAGCTTGAAAAACTCAACTTTCCAACAAATTGTTCGGCATCACGAGTCATGATTACACGAACTTCCATACCCGCCTTGGTCATGAGGCGTACCAAGATCAGGGCCTTATAGGCTGCAATGCTTCCGCAAACCCCCAGGATTATTTTTTTTCCCTTGAGATCCATCGGTTGTGCCTGACCATTTTTAATTTACTCGTTAGATGATGGTTCTTCGTCGCGGTAGCGAAACTCCAACTGATGATTGGAAAATTCATGAATAGCAATGATCACAGGATTTGGAAGCTTCTCGTAAAACTTACTGATTTCGATTTGCTCTTTGTTTTCCTGGACTTCCTCGATGGTATCTGAATGACTTGCAAATTCCTCTAACTTCTCATGAAGTTCCATCTTGATATCATCATTGAGCTGGTTCGCTCTGGTAGCCATAATGTTGATGGCTTCATAAATAGAACCAGTCTTCGTAGCCAGGGCAGTAATGTCCCGGGCCTGTACATTCGGATTAACTTTTTGTACTTGCGTTTTTATGTCCATCGTATAACGGATTTTTTGATTTAGTCAGAGCCTTGGCTCTAATATCGTGTATTTCTTTGTTCTTTTCTTTGGGAAATTTGCTATTGTACAGATCAGCCAATTCAACCGTCTTCAGAAATCGGTCTTTCTGTTTCTCGAAAATACTGTTTGAAGCCCACTCGAAAGCAGCCTTAACCATCAACTGACGTACTGCCTTCTCATTGCGTGTATCGGGAAACTCATTCAACAGATTGTCCAGTGTCGAGATAGCGCCCTGATAATGCTGGAGGTGGTAATATAATTTTCCCTGCTCAAATGCTTTTACTTCAAGTTTGGCCCTCAACTCATCAATGATCTTCGTGCATTCTTTAACCTTAGGGGATTCTGGGTGACTATTAATGAAGTTCTGGAAGAGATCAATCGATTTAATAGTCGGAGTCTGGTCCAGTCTGTAGTCAGGTGATGTCTTGTATATCGAATAGGCCGCCATAAATTCGGCCTCTTCCCTTTTGGGACTATTGTAAAAAGTATTGGCGTAATTGCCAAACATATAGTTTGAGGTCTCGTAATTACTTAAGTGAAAATTACAATCTGCATTGTTATAATAGATTTCCTCAGCTTCCTTGGATCCACGGTAACTGCTGTAAATCATATCATATAATGTGGACGCCTTGAGATATTCCTTGTCAGCATAGAGCTTGTTGGCAGTTTTTAGCATGAGCGGCAGATCCCCACTGGTTCTTACTTTCTCATACGCCGACTTGCAAGCTCCGAGACCTATTAAAATGGTACAGACAAGTAAGTATTTGAAATATCTCATGAAAGGCCGCAAAATTAGCATAAAATATTCACTTTTTGGGTTAAAACACTCTAATACGAAGGATTAGCTAACTTGATATAGTTTTATTTATAATTTGTAATATGCTGGCCTTTATACAATTATAAAATTATTAATTTCCGTCAGCACCGCGATGGATTTTGAAACTGACATCACACGCGCACGAATAAGCCTTGGTTTGACCGTTTTTCTCATGCAACAACTCGCCATTCAACAGATGATGGCCCACAACTACATTGCCAGGTTCATTGTATTCATCAATGGTGAGCTGATCGCCGGATGGCCAGTACATCACCAAAGACTCCCCATCAGAATAGCTCAAATCTATTGTGCCACAGTTTAACGACTTCGGATCTTGAAAATTGACCGTCGTGAATGCGCCGCTACCTGCCGTTCCCAGCCAGGCAAAATTGATTGAACTCGAAGCCTGCATATTCCTTCCATCACTGCTGTGCAAAGGTTGACAGAACACCCTTGTTTTTTGATCGACCTTATAATATCTCAGATCTGTCTCTGCATTGTCTGTTGTAAATATGAGTGTATGTCCTGCATAGGGCCCAGCGTTAAAGCTTAAGCGAATCTCAGTGGCACCATCGCCAGACAATGGATCCGTAACACAGGATATCTGCACTGCAAGAAAAAGAAATCCTACAAATATTGACTGAATCTTCATATGATTGCTAATATTACCCATTGATATTTTGATAGTTTTGATTCATTTGGTCAAAAATTGTAAAGACATCTTTTAGAAGGTCTTGCGTGAGTAACGCTCGGATTGAATCTGCATCGCAATACCTTTCGCTTTCCATAAATTTATATACCTGTTCAAACGGACCTGCTTCAAATTTCAGTATAAACTTCAAATCACTTTTAAAAATGCTAATCTGAAGTCTGGGATGGGGTATCTGTGCGATCAAACGCATATATTATTTTTTACTATTAAAATGCTGGATAATGGATTTACTGATCTTTAGATATAGATCCGCAGCTTCGGGTATTTCTTCCTCAAGAAAAGAATGTTGCTTCTCAACAATCTGACGATCTCCTCTTCTGGCCGGACCGGTTTGAGTATTCTCAGGGCCTGCTTCAAATGCTTTCTGTACCATCTGCATCATAATAGGCTGAAGTACTTCAAGAGGAATTCCTGTTTTTTTGAGAATCATTTCAGAAATGATCAAATTAAAGTTTGAGAAATTATTCGAAAAGACTGCTGCCAAATGTACACTGGACATCGTCTTCTGATCGGCAAGATAAGTGCTGAGGCCAAGATGCTGTGTCGTACGCAGAATCACATCTATGGCGTATTGATCACCCTGAATAAAAAAAGGTACTTGTTCCCAGGGAATCAGAACACCCGGATTAAAACTCATCAGTGGCCATAGCACGGCGCGATGTTCGAAAAATGAACTAATGATATCCGGTCTTTGGGATCCGGAACAATGAATCATCAGACACTGATTAGATAGAATGCTACTGAGTTCTTGGCTCACGCTGCCTATAGCGTCATCATTGACCAAAAGAAGAGCACATTCCGCCTTCGCGTCAATTTTTGTCGAATCTATGATAAACTGAGCACCTACTGAATCTGCCAACGGCTTTGCGCTTCCAGCTGTCCGACCCATGATTTGCAAAATGCGGATTCCGGAATAGTGTAAGTAAGGAACAAGATGACCGGCAAGCTTACCACTTCCAATCACGACAACATTTTGAATGGATTTCATTTTTTACGTTGATAGGAAGCCCAGGCCAGTCCGGCAACCATGAGCAGACTACCGATCCACACCAGGTTTATCCCGGGAAAATGAATGATTTCCATTACGATGTAATCGGTTCTGGGAACATTCTCCGCTATTCGCAGAGGGAATCGCTTTGGAAGTTCGAATCGAGAATAACTGAAATCCATCGTCTCAGTCTCGGGATCGATATGTTCAAAAAACATCCTTAATCCTCTCCTGAGATCCATTGAAGGAAGAGGCAATTCTTCACGACCTCGGATCAGATAAATGGGTTTCATAATTGAAAGCCGGCCATCCTGTTCCACTTCAAGCACCGCTGCGACCGCAATATCACCCGAAATAGCCTGATAATCTTCGCTTTGCGGATTTTTGTCAAACCCGGTTAACTTAACTTTTAGATCTTTTGCAAGCTCGATACTTTGACCTGGCTTAAGCCTGAATTGGACCGGTTTGAAGCGATTCCTTTCTTCTGCCAACCTGTAAGCCACTGAATCACTGATTTCTATCCTTAAACCCAGACGACCATCATTGGAAGGAAAACGGTATGCTGTTGAAGATTTAAGGACCAATGAAGGTGCCAGAAGCGCATTTCTTGCTGTGTCTGCTTTATCAATGGCTACCATACGCAATTGAAGTCCCAGATCTCCTTCCGACATCGGAACTTCATGACTTCTCCAACCGGTATCAGATGCGTTAATAACAAAACGGTGTCTTTCACCGTCGATTGTATCTCCAACACCTGCAACATAGTGATGGTAACGCAGACTGTCCTCAGCTTTACTGGCTTCTTCCGCATCCATTTGTATTCTCGGAATCTGTGCCACCAGGCTGAAGAGATCGTGATCCCAATAATGCTTGATGTATGGATTGGCAGCTGCCACTTTCATCATTTTATTATCATACTGCACGTCCGGATTCAGTGCGATGAAATTTTCATTACCTAGACTGTCTTGGCTTTTGAGGGTAATATGGTATTTTCTGAACCTCCCTTCGAGTGTATCTGACAGATAATCTATCTGATAACCACTAACAAATTTGGTCTCGCCCCGAAATAATAAAAAGTGCTTATCAACATTATCTTTATTATCCTGGAATACTGAATCTTCCTGAAAAAATCTTTCCGGCACCAGATTGCGTCGATTAATTCCAGTACTTATAATTCCGAGTAATAAAATTCCAAACCCTGCATGTGCGATTCCGCTTCCCCAATGCTTTGCACCACCAAGTTTTAGGGTAAACAGATAATACACATTGCAGAAGATCGCAAACCAGGCTGCAAAAAGCATAACATAAAGAGAGGTAAATGTTTTATTCAACCATTGCGCGGATATGCCGGTGATCATCATTGCTGCAACGGCACTGATGATTACTGGTGTGATCTGTTTCCATCCCAGTTTAATTTTTCGCTGACCTGCATATCTCAAAAACTGGGTAAGACCTGATAAAAATCCAATAATCACTGCGATCCAGATCTGGAACCGGTTATGATGCGAGACTACATCAACTGGTGCACTTCGATGCCAGGACTTGAAGTCCTGGTTGATAAGACCACCTGCAAGGTCAAGTAATTTATTATAAACGGGGATTGAAGTCGTAAAAGTAATGAGCACCGCACTGAAAAGAAGAATTAGGCTGCCAATAAACATCCAAAACTCTCTGCTGGAAAATTGCTCTTCTTCGCTAGGTGTCGCAATTTCTTTTCTTTTTTTCAATAGAAAATATAATGGTACCGAGAGCGAAAGAAGAATAAATCCGACCAGTTGCCAACCGAGGCCCAGACTGGTAAATGCATGCACACTGGAATCACCAAGCACACCACTTCGCGTCAGATAGGTGGAATAGATGACCAGTGCAAAACTCAAAAAGTAAAATACAAATACTGACCGGACCGAATAGGGCGTACTTCTGGCAATCAGGTGGGCATGAATCCCTGCAATCAGAACCAGCCATGGAACCAAGGACATGTTTTCGACAGGATCCCATGCCCAGTAGCCTCCAAAACTTAAAGCCTCATAAGCCCAGATTCCACCCATCAGAATACCCAATCCAAGAATAGATGCTGCAAAAAGACTCCACTGAAGTGAAGGCCGCAACCAATCAAGATATTTTTTGGATATCAACCCGGACAAAGCATACGCAAAAGGAAGAATTGTTGAAGCGAATCCGAGAAATAATGTGGGTGGATGGATGAGCATCCAATAATTCTGCAGAAGAGGATTCAGCCCGTTGCCCTTGATAAGAGAGACATAATCGGGATTTTTGAATAATGGAATATCCATACTCTGTCTGAGTAAGAGAAAAGGATTACTGCCTAGTCTGTAGTCAAAAAAATAGACCCCCAGAATCATTGTGAGCAATATTGCCTGTACAGACATAATAATACCCGTATTAAGGAAAGTAAACTCATCCCTTCTCCTCCAAAGCAGGGCGCACAACACAATATTCCAAAACATCCAAAGAAGGAAACTTCCCTCCTGCCCTTCCCAGAACGCAGACAAAATATATTTGACTGGAAGATCATCGGATACGTGTTCCCATACATAATGAAATTCGAAATAATGCGCATTCATCATATACAGGATCAATCCAATGACTGAAAAGAGCGAAACGGCATGAAACTGAAGACCATAACGGCTCCATCGTTCCATTGCAACTTTTACATCAGTATCGTCCTGACGCCTGCTTAAAAAAGATGTAAGAGAAGTGTAAAGCGCGGAAACAAAAGCCAGAATAATAAGGCCGTACCCCAGGTACTGAATCCACAGATGTTCACCTGTGTACTGTATCTGCTGCATCAGCTTTTACTTTTAATATATACTTCTTCATCTTTGTACTTGGAAGGACATTTTAATAACACATCAGTGGCATCAAATACATCACCTGCCATTCTTCCGGTAACCACGATTTGTTCTGATAATTCAAAATCCTGGGGTTTTGCGGCATGAAGGACAACTTTCAGTGACTCATTGGATTTATCCTTTACGTAAAACGTAAAACGGTTTGCATCCGCCACAGGGTCATAATTCATTTCTTTGCTTTTGTCAAGCACCCCGACTATTTTAACCAAATTTCCTGAAATTCTCGCATCTGCAAAGCTGGCATAACTGGTAATATCTCTGGAGGCAGAAATCAAGAGCGCTATGGCTACGCCGACAAGCAATAATGCAATGATAATGGATCGCTTCATACAGCAAAATTAAGTTTTGTAACTGACAAACGTATTCCCGCGAAGATATGTTCCGGATTTAGTGCCCTCTTCCAGGATATTCAAGACTATTGGCAAAATCCAGACTGCCCAGTCTAAAGCTGGTTTTAACAGAACTTTTGAGCCACAACTGATCCTCCAGCCGGCAGAAAAATGGCTTAACACAAGCATAGTTTTGACGCAGGACAGGTAACCTCAAAAAAGTATCTGTTTTCAATCCCGCCAACGGAGCGTAAAAGGTTCTAAAACGGCTAATTCCCGGATATAATGCTGAACCTTGCTGTTGCGCTTGCAAGCAGTTTGCAATGCACAGGCCCATCAATACTGTCATCATGCAGTGTATCAGTCTTTTACTGGTCAATTGTTGCACATCCATTTAAATAGACTTGCCCCGAAAAAAAGCCACATGAGGCCTTTGATGAGAAAAAAGAAAAAGCCTGCAATACCAACTCGTTTAAACCACAACTTGCCTCTTTCATTCATAACTGCAATCTAAGTCTGAATAACTCCAACTGAAAACGCCTGAATTGGCGATTGGTTCGCAATTTCTATTCCCATTGAAATCCATGCTCTCGTCCTGCGCGGGTCAATAATCTCGTCAAGCCAAAGTCTTGCAGCGGCATAGTGTGCAGTTGTCTGCCGTTCATAGCGCTGGTTGATTTTTTCAAAAAGTGCTTCCTCCTCTTCTTTGTCTGGCTCCTTACCCTTGGCTTTCAGCGCAGAAACCTGAATCTGTGTCAGCACTTTTGCCGCTTGTTGTCCGCCCATCACTGCAATCTTTGCTGTTGGCCACCCCAATATAAGTCTCGGATCGTAGGCTTTACCGCACATGGCATAGTTACCCGCACCATAGGAATTACCCGTAATGATTGTGAATTTCGGCACAGTGCTGTTGGCAACAGCATTAACGAGTTTGGCTCCGTCCTTGATGATTCCACCATGCTCAGAACGGGTACCCACCATAAAACCCGTTACATCCTGTATAAAGACGAGTGGTATTTTTTTCTGATTGCAATTCATGATGAACCGGGCAGCTTTGTCGGCAGAATCCGAATATATCACGCCGCCAAGCTGCATTTCACCTTTCCCTGATCGGTGCACTTTTCGGTCATTGGCGACAATACCTACAGCCCATCCGTTAATACGGGCATAGGCGCAAAGGATCGTCTTGCCATAATGCTCCTTATACTCAAGTAGCGAATCCTTATCTACCAGACATTCAATAATATCCTGGACTGCATAAGGTTTGGCATTTCTTGCAGGAAACCTTTGCAAAATTTCATCTTCGGTGCAAGCTGGCGCCCCGGGTTCGACCCGGTCAAATCCGGCATCTTCAGTTTTCCCGAATTTTTCTACCAAAGCGCGAATTTTATCCAGTGCATCCTGATCATTGGCACACTTATAATCGGTTACTCCGGAAATATTACAATGGGTTCGGGCACCTCCCAGCGTTTCATTGTCTGTATCTTCTCCGATTGCCGCCTTAACCAGGTATGGGCCTGCCAGAAAAATAGAACCTGTTTTTTCAACAATCAGGGCCTCATCGGACATAATCGGCAAATAGGCTCCTCCTGCGACACAGGCCCCCATGATTGCTGCGATCTGCGGAATCCCCATGCTTGAGAGTCTGGCATTGTTGCGAAACATCCGACCGAAATGCTCTTTATCGGGAAAAATTTCATCCTGCATCGGTAGAAATACGCCGGCGCTATCCACGAGATAGATCAGCGGAAGCCTGTTTTCCATGGCTATCTCCTGGGCGCGAAGGTTTTTTTTAGCCGTTATTGGAAACCATGCTCCGGCCTTGACCGTCGCATCATTGGCGAGAATCATACACCATCTGCCAGACACCTTCCCGATGACTGATATGACCCCTCCGGCTGGACACCCGCCATATTCCTCGTACATTTCAAAACCGGTGAAGGTTCCTATCTCAAATGATTCCTGACCCTTATCCAGTAGATAAGTAATTCTGTCCCGCGCAGTCATCTTCCCCTGAGCCCTTTGTGCTTCCGCTTTGGCAGAACCACCGCCTTCTGCGATTTTTTCCACATCTCGCTGAAGTCTGCTCAATAATAATTTAAAATGATCTTCATTGAAATGAAGCTCCTTCTCCTCGTTTGTCATCCGGGATGGGTTTATTTATAAAAACTATAAGGATATTCTCCGTCGTATTGTTCATAAATGCCATTGAGCAGAACTTTTGAATCGGATTTTTGAATGGCCTGAATGAGTTCATCGACATTCCGAATCTTCTTTCGGTTAACGGAGGTAATGATATAGTTAGGGGCCATGTTGGTGTTCCAGATCCGACTATTGCGGAGAATATTGATCACGCGAACGCCCTGAATCTGCAAGTCATTCATTTCCTTCTGACTTAAATCCCTTACTTCAATGCCGTATTCTACAAGAATAGGATCCTTACGGGTCGCAATTAATTCCGTAGAATTAACCTGATTCTTCAAGATCGCCATGGTTTTTGCAAGGGCCTTCTCTCGCCAAAAAGTAATTGAAATCTGAGTTCCAGGTCTGAGTACACCAATGATTTCCTGCAATTCTGATACATTATTGACATGATGGCCATTAATCTCCAATATGATGTCATCTGGCTTCAATCCGGCCACATCTGCAGCACCGCCCTTGGACGTGTTGCTAATATAGACTCCGGCAACTTTCGCAAGACCAAATGTCTTTGATTTTTGGTCATCCACATTTTCAATCGTTACACCCAACAAACCGCGTTGTACCGCTCCGAATTCCTTCAGATCCATGATCACTTTGTTGACCAGGTTACTCGGTATACTGAATGAATAACCTTCGTACCTGCCGGTATAGGTCATAATCGCGGTGTTAATACCTACCAACTCTCCCCTGGTATTAACCAGAGCTCCCCCACTGTTTCCGGGATTGACTGCAGCATCGGTCTGAATAAATGATTCTATCCGGTATTGCTGTGCGTTCAGAATATTAATATTCCTGGCCTTGGCTGAAATAATGCCGGCAGTCACCGTGGATTGAAGCTTAAATGGGTTGCCAACAGCCAATACCCATTCACCAACCTGAGCTGAATCACTGTTGCCGAATTCAAGGTATGGAAGGCTGCTATCCTCTATTTTAATGAGCGCAATATCTGTATTCAGATCAGTGCCAATCAGTTTCGCAGAGTATTCCCTGTTGTCATTGAGTAGAACTTTAATATTATCGGCTTTTTCAATCACGTGATTGTTCGTGACAATGTAGCCGTCCGGAGATATAATTACCCCTGACCCGGTTGAAGTCCCCTTGTCCACAAAAAATGACTTGGAATCCTCTGTGGCCTGGCTTTCGATAAATACTACTGCAGGCGTAGCGATCCTTGAGGCCAGTACGAAATCCGACATTTGATTGCCGCTCAGTTGACTGCGGGTGAAACTGACTTTCCGTTCCCAGTTCTGATTGAGTGCGATCTGATTTTTGATGGATTTGAAATAGGCATTCTGCCGTTCGCTCTGAAGCCAATCATACGCGATCAGACTTACTAGTGAACTGATGACTGCAATGGCGGTCATCAGCAAAACAGGAGACCTTTTCATTGAATATATATTAGTATTTTTTATAATATATCAAATATTGTGCCTGATTTAAAGGACATATTTTATAACGCAAAAATTACCCTCCGGGTTACCGGATCAAATTTAAACTTCCCTTAAGAGTTTTAAATGTAGCTGCCTGACAGGTCTTGATGGTCAGTACCACAATGTAGGTGTCGGCTGGGGATTGCTGGCCTTTATAGTATCCATCCCAGGCTTCATTCTGGTCCTCTGTCTCAAAGACTACAGCGCCCCAACGGTTATAAATCTTCAGCAAATAGTTGCCTTTGCCAAGATTGACACCCGACTCATTGTAAGGCTTGAAAGTATTGTCTGTCTGTTCACCAGGTGTAAAAACATTGGCAAGCTTAAAATTCCGCATCGCAAGACTATCATCCAGATTAGCCGTAATAAAAATGCTTGCTTTGCCACATCCGTTTTTATTGACAACACGTAATTCATATTCTCCTGGTTGAGAAATGAGTAATTTGTTTGTAAAGGGACTGATCACATTCTGATTCACATACCATTGATAACTCACGGAATCCTTGGGAAAGCGATACTGTGTAGCTTCAAGGAAAGTGGTATCCGCATAGATCATCGTATCTGAACAAATCGTGAATTCCTGCCTTGAATTATCCAAACTGTCAGGCAGTGCAATCAGCGATGGTATATCAAAGAATATATCGACAAAACAGTTACCTCCGTTACGGTCAAAAATCCTTACTTTATAAGAGCCTGGTGTAAGGTTATTGAAATAAGTGATCGTATCCTCTCTGGAGCCATTAAGACTAAGTTTGAATGGACCACTTCCCGACAATATTCTGATACGCGCCGAACCATTGGCCATATTGGCACACGAAGGTGTTAGTTCCGGTTTAGCCACAGAAATTACGGTATAGGGTATCACAACAACCTTCGCAGAATACTTACAGCCGTTTTTGTAATGCGCAATATAACTATGGGTACCTTCCTGCACAAAGGTTATAGAACGCCCCATTTCAGAAGATGCTACTTTTCTATTCAGAATATCAAACCATTCAACTGAATCTATTTTGCTAAAATCTGTTACGGTATAGGTAATGATTTTATTCTGACAATCGAACCAAAGGGTGTCATTAACCGACAGTTTTGGTGCGACGGTGTCGATTGAAATCATGAGTGTATCACTTACCGAACATACTGGATTAGGTGTCACGATAGATGCAATAAAAACACCCGGTTGCCTAATGGTCTGGGGATTGTTTCGCTGGTTTGCACTCGATATCCCTGGACCGACCCACCTAAAATCATAAGATGGTTTTGTATCAACGATTCTGGCAAGAATGTTCATTGTGTCATGAATACAATTAAGGGTCTGATCAGCGCCGAGATCAACCGATGGTCTGACAAGATTTTCAGTAACATAGACTGTATCGTATCCTACACAATTGTTTCGTTTGTCCGTGATGGTAAGTATATATTCTCCAGGTCTGGAAACCGTCGGCGTCAGATTGCCACTGTTCGCCCCGTTAATTCCTGAACCCCTCCAGTTGATCGTCGCACTGACAATCGGGATATTCACGCTTCCGGACAAAATAACCGTTGTCAATTCACAAGTAATCGTTCGGTCAGGACCCGCATTGACGAATGGCCGGTCTCCCGAATCACTCACCGTTACACTATCCAATCCAGAACAGTGACTGACGCTGTCATATACATAGACATAGTATTTGCCAGCCTGATGAACGATCACGCTGTCGATATTTTGCGCAATAATACCACTTGGACCCGACCACGCATATCGAAGTTTTTGGCCCGTTGTTCCAGCCGCACTTAGAATCGAAGAATCAATGATACACCCGAGATCATTGCGTTTAATTAACTTGATCATCACAATTGTATCGGGTGCATCGACAATCACTGTGGATGAATCTGAACAATGAGATTCGGGATCCATAATTAAAAGTTTATATATCCCGGGAATCCCAACCTGTATTCTGGAATTACTCTGTTTGCTTGTATCAACTCCTGGTCCGGACCACACGATGATATCTGTCGCGCTAAATGTACTTTTTGTTCCATCCAGCGTTACTAAAGTAGAATCACAAAACAAATATCGATCTGGGCCTGCATCTGCATCAGGACGCCTGAAATTGCTGCCTATTATCACAGTATCCCTGGAGATACAATTATTGTTGAGATTGCGAACGGTTACAATATATTGACCTGCCTTATCAATCTGAGGATTGATCTCACGAAGGTTCTGGCCGTTTATGGCAGGGCCCTGCCAGGTTAGGCTATATCCGGCACCGGAATCTGATCCGCTACCTTGTAAGTTAATTTTGGAATGTAGACAATTGATAACGGAGTCTTGTCCAGCACTGGCAACCGGCAAAAGGGTGTCAATTGATACGTATAGTGTGTCTGCTCCGGCGCATCCACTTATGCTGTCAAATACTGTAAACCAATATTTACCCGGGACATTGACAATCGGAGAAAGTGAATCCTTATTGGATGCGGTAATGCCCGGACCGTTCCATTCAAATCTTCGGGCTAATCCAAGATCCGGATCAATCGGAGAAATTTTGACTTGCTTTACTGTGCAATTGAGAATTAGATCATTGCCTAGAACAGGTTGTGGTGAGTTATAGACCTTAAGGCTAACCGAAGCTTCAGAAATGCATTCATTGGCATTGATAATACGCACAAAGTATGTGGCATCCACCGATGGACAAACGCGTATACTGCGGACCGTGTCCAGAACATCCCAGACGACAATATTGCCGGACTCAGTCTCGGCTGTAAGATTGACACATTCACCACGGCAAAGTATCTTTTTGTCAGCAACAACTTTTATGTTCGGTGTATCCACCAAACGAACAATCACTGAGTCACGTCCCTGACATCCATTGTTATTGATTGTGGTCAATACCACCTTGCCCGGTTCCGTCAACCGGATACTTTTGGTAGAATCACCATTATTCCATTGATATTTATAATAGTCCTTGTCAGCTTCAAGTAACACAGAACTTCCGGCACATAAAAAATCCGGACCACTGATCAATGGTTTTTCTTCAGGAATAAAAACAAGTCTTGTCAGGTTACAATTGAATTCAGGAACGCCCGGCAATACAAACGAATTGAAATTAACAGTCGTCCCATTACAAAAACATCTATCCTGATTTGTCTCTTTGATCTGGTAAAAAGTTATTGTGTCATAACTCCATTTTTCACGCCATACTATTTCAAGATCTACTTTATTGCGCAACGGAATTGGGTTGAGCTGGTTATCTGTCGAATACAACTCAAAACTGATATCATTAGGCCCGTAGTAATCACCTCCCATCGGGACATAAAGAAAATACTTGAATCCAGCTTTTTCTACATAATTGCTCGTACTGAGCTGGATAAAACCAGTATCATTTTTTAAATACCAGTTGCCTCCTTCATGTACGGGAATAACGGCAAAAAAGGTATCGACCGCAGAAGTATCAGTACACGCCGTGCGATCCATATTAAAACATTTAGGCAATGGGCATTTCAGTTCTAGCTCATCAAGTATGGATCCTGAAATCAGGTTAAAAAAAGGATTGAATCGGTTTTGAATGAGCTTCCTATTGGTATCAAATCTTAAAAAAGCATTTTGACTGGTATTCCATTCTACTGAATCCACTGCCGACATGATGTGGACTGAATGCGTGATACTGTCTGCTATGCAATTTGATTTTGCGCCATAAATCGTTGGTTCGGCGCTGTATACTTCGCAATCACCCTTCATTTTAAATTTCCAATTAGGCAGCGGAGGAATGATTCCTGGTAAAATTCGTGTAGCGCCGCAGCTGTCAGCGGGGCTAGGCTGGCAAGCCACAACCTGGTAATCCAATCCGATTGAATAACTGATATCCTGTAGGCGGAATGAAGTGTTTTCAAACTCAAGGGTAACAGTATCGCTGCCTACACATGAATCAGTGTTGACTGTATATACGAAATTATAGATCCCGCAGCCCGCTACTTTTGCACTGGCCTGGCCAGGCGAAATACTGTCCAGGCTGATAATCCTGATATCATTTACATCGCAGAAATAACTCCATTGACCTCCCTCTGGGCTACCCTTGAGCGTATAGCTGAGTCCGCAAAAAAGGCTGTCCCTCCCTGCAGAGACGCAGTTTTGACCTGCAAGGTCATGAATAGCTCCTGAGGCCAGCGCACAGATCAAGGGGATTATCAAATTTTTAATCATCTAAACAGGTTCTTTTGCCAGAAGAATACCCTTCCGGACATTGAAACTACAAACATACAAAAAACGTCTAATCTATTTCCTGCTGACAATCGCAGGATCTATCTGATGTATACTGCTCATTCCACTGAGTCTCATGACAATTTCAAACTCAGCGGATATTTGTTGAACATAAGCATCCACACCCTCTGCACCTGCTAATCCAAGGGCATAGACATAGGGTCTTCCCAACAGCACAGCCTTGGCTCCCATCGCCAGCGAGATGAGCACATCGGTTCCTGTACGAACCCCGGAATCCAGGATCAAGGGAAATTCCTCGGGGACAACTTTTTTAATTGCACTCAGAGCATCCACTGACGATATAACCTGGTCAATTTGTCTCCCTCCATGATTGGATACGATGATTCCATCCATTCCACAATCCAATGCTTTGATTGCATCTTCAGGCCTTAAAATACCCTTCAATAGAATAGGGAGCTTTGTTTTTTGCCTGAGCCAGCTGATATCCTTCCAACCCAGATCAGTTTTGGAATAAATATCAATGAATTTTCTGACCGCACGCAAAGGGAGATCGCTACCAAAATTTGCCCGTAGACCTCCTGGAAATTGTCTGTAAATTTCTAGAACACCGGCGATCATACGCAGGTTGAATCTTCGGTTGGTGAGTCCGCCTTGCGGCATCTCTTGAAGCAGCTTGAGGAATACCGGATCAGAGGTATACTGTGCGAGTCCCTTCCCATAGAGGAATGGTAAAAAGGCATTGTCGAGATCCAGTGTGCGCCAACCCAGGATGGTTGTATCCAATGTAAGTACGATTGCCTGATAACCTGATTTTTCTGCCCTGCAGATCAAGCTTTCTACCAATTCATAACTTTTGCTGAAATACAACTGAAACCAGCGCTCACGCTGTCCCAGGGCAATTGCTACGGACTCCATGGAATGGGATGCCTGATTGCTGACAATCATCGGAACCCCATTATTCAGGGAAGCTTTGGCCAATTCAAGATCTCCGTGATGATGTACCATGCCAAGAACTCCGATTGGTGCAAAAAGAAAGGGTCTAGGTAGATATGTCCCCAATATATTGGTCGACATTTCTATTTCATCCATACCCCTAGCCATCAATGGCCTGATGAAATAAGAATCAAATCCATCCCTGTTATTTTTTACACCCTGATGCCTTCCGGCTCCGGTTTTAACATAGTCGAAAGCTTTTTTAGGCAATCGCATAGCTGCCAAATGTTCAAGTGCCTCAAATGTAAATGGAATGGTAAATTTTCTACCTGCAAGCCCACGGGTATAGACCTCACGCAAAGTGTCCAGTGCATTGAAATTCCCCATCAGGAAAGCTTGATCAGATATTTGTTTTTCTTGCCATTTTCCAGCATTAGATACTTCTTGCGAATAAACTGTGTCTCGTTAACCACCATCTGAGCATCTGAAATTTTACTCTTATTGATGCTTATGGCATTGTTCTGAACGGCATTTCTGACCTCCGTCTTAGATTTAAAGATCGGACAGACCTCCGTCAGAAAATCTGATAGCACCGGATTTTTATCCAACTGATGCCTTTGAATTTCATAACCTGGAATCTCTACGCCAACAGCTTCGTAATCATTGTCTTGAAGGCCTTGCAGAAAGTCAATACTGCAATCCTTACTAAATAACAACTGGCTTACACGAAGGACACGCTCAAATGATTCGGCACCGTGTATTCTGGTCGTTATTTCTTCTGCAAGCTCTTGCTTGAGGATTCTGGGATCATTCCGATGCGCATCTTCCAGGCTGAGTATTTCTTCTTGAGTCCGGAATGAAAAATACCTGAATAACCGGGAGAGATCATTGTCATCTGCATTTAACCAGAACTGGTAGAATTTATACGGGCTGGTCATCTGGGGATCAAGCCAGACATTACCCTCTTCAGTCTTCCCGAATTTTTTTCCATCTGATTTAGTCAATAACGGAGTGGTGATAGCATACGCTCTTGATCCGGATATATTTCGGCCGATATAATCAATACCAGACACAATATTACCCCATTGATCAGAACCTCCCATTTGCAGTCTACAGGCATAGTCCCGGTACAGGCAATAGTAATCGTAAGCCTGCACAAGTTGGTAGCTGAATTCAGTATAGGAAATTCCTGTTTCCATTCTTTTGCGGACCGATTCTTTCGAAAGCATATAATTTACAGTCATACTCTTGCCAACGTCACGCAAAAAATCCAGCACATTCATATTCCTGTAGAAATCAAAATTGTTGACCAAAACCGCGGCATTGGGCCCTTCGTCAAAATTCAGAAACTTCTTAAATTGCTCAACCTGCCGATCGATGTTAGATTGAATTTCCTCAATGCTCTTGAGCTCTCTTTCTTTGTCTTTGCCTGACGGATCACCAATCCTTCCGGTTGCACCACCCATGACCACGATAGGTTTATTGCCTGTCATCTGAAAAAAACTCAGTAAAGAGATTTGCACATAATTTCCAAGACCAAGAGAAGGCGCCGTCGGGTCAAATCCAATATACCCTACCGCCATTCCATTGTTGATGTAGTCTTCTATACCCGGTGTTACATCCTGAATCAGATTTCTCCACTTCAATTCTTCCAAAAAACTCTTTCTTTGCATAAAATTGCTTCAATGACCGGTCAAAGATACATTATGATCGGTTTGGAAGCAGTAATGTATTACACTGTCACTACGCCAGTTAAAGTTGTTACAAGATGAATGTGAGTCGATTTATTTCCTCGAAAACATATTCAGCATTCAGGCAATCCCTGATCCGCAATATCATTACGATTTCTATTGTGACGACAGCACTGAGCATGACCGTCATGATTGTAGCCTCCTCCGTTTTTGAAGGATTTCAACAACAGATCGCAGCCAAAGTATTTGGATTCTGGGGTCACATACACATCACTGATGTTCAAAGTAATCGAAGCATTGAAGCCATTCCGCTCCAGGAATCCGGAAAGATCATAGATGCAATTAAATCCGCGGACTATCAATCCAACGGGTTCAATAACAATCCTGTTGAAGCTGTACACCGATTTGCTGTCCTTCCGGCCATTTCCAGTCACAGTAATCAGTATGAAGGTATTTTTATTAAAGGGGTAGACAAGGATTTTAACTGGGAATTTATGCACCGGTTTATTAAATCCGGAGAAGTCATCAGTTTTGAAGACACCGTTTTCTCCAGGGATATCATTCTTTCGCAACAAATCGCTGACAAGCTGAATATTGAATGTGGAGAAGAACTGGTCATGCACTTCTTCCTTGACAACAAGCATATACAGCGCAAACTAAAGCTCTCTGGAGTATACAGGACAGGTCTTGAAGAATACGACAAGAAATTTGCCATTGCGGATATCCGGTTGATCCAACAATTGATGGGTTGGAAACCCGATCAGGTTACAGGCCTGGAATTATTTGTCAAAAACCTTGGTCAGGCTGATTTGGTCAATGATTTTCTCTATCATGAAATTCTTCCAAACTCTTCTTATTCTGAGACCATCCGTAAAAAATTCCCAAACATTTTTGAATGGCTGTCCCTGCAGGATATCAACAAACGTTTTATCCTTGGCATTATTCTTTTGGTATGTATTATCAACATGTCAACCACGATCCTCATTTTGATCATGTCCCGCACCCAGATGATTGGTGTATTGAGTTCGCTCGGTATGACAAGATGGGACCAACGCAATATATTCATCCGTTACGGTATCAATATCCTGACGCGGGGAATTTTATTAGGTAACCTGATTGGCTTATCAATTTGTCTTTTGCAATATAAATATAAATTCATCCGGTTGAGTGAGGCGGATTATTATCTTGATCACGCGCCGATTAGTCTCAATCCAATACTCATCATCACCGTCAACGTTGTCTTCTTCATCATTGTTGCAATTAATTTACTCATCCCTTCGTGGCTCGTCAGCAAAGTTGATCCTGTGAAGGCACTACGATTCAGATAAGCCGTTTGCGAAAAAAATAAGGCATAATATAAATTTCAGATGGATTGAAGCATAAGTTGTGTAACCGTGAATTTAGATTCAGAAATATGCCGCAAGATTTTTGCGGACACGATCTTCAATCGAATGAACAGGTGGCTTTTCAAATACACGACCTGTAATTTGTTCATAAAGTTCGACATACCTCCGGCTCACTTCCCAAACAAATGAATCAGGCATTTGCGGCATCAGTTCGTGGTCTCTCCCTTGAAATCCGTGTTCCATAAGCCACTCTCGGACAAATTCTTTGGATAGCTGGATTTGTGACTTGCCCTCTTCTTGTCTCAGCTTATAACCATCAGCGATGTAATATCTGGAACTGTCCGGTGTGTGAATCTCGTCCATCAACATAACGTCATCTCCATGGGTACCAAACTCATATTTTGTATCAACAAGAATCAGTCCTTGGGCAGCTGCCATTTGTGCACCACGATGATACAGCGCATAGGCATATTCATACATCGCATCCAGTGCGTTACGGTCTACTATCCCGCGGGTCAATAACTCTTCACGCGAAATATCCGCATCATGTCCTTCGCTAGCTTTTGTTGTTGGCGTAATGATTGGCTGAGGAAATGGATCTCCTTCCTTGAGTCCATCCGGTAATGTTACACCACACAATTGCCTGATCCCGTTGCGGTATTGTCTCCAGGCATGTCCTGCAAGGTATCCTCTGACGACCATCTCAACAGGTACTGGAACGCAATGAACACCAATAGAAACAACTGGATCCGGACTTGCCTGAAGCCAGACCGGGCAAATATCCCTTACCGATTCGAGTGAGTACACTGCCATTTGATTTAACACCTGTCCTTTGTAGGGTACTGGCCGCGGCAATATATGATCGAAGGCAGAAATTCTGTCGGTGGTAATGATGATCAGTTGATCGCCAAGATCATATACATCTCTTACCTTACCATGATAAACATTGCGCTGATTTTTAAAAAGAAAATCAGATCGTTGGAGGCAATAATCTTCAGGCGACTGAGCCATATTTATCTTGATCAGATATTTCGCAATGCATTGCGGTCCATAAGAATTTCTTTCAGCTCTTTCAATACCGCATATTCATTGGGGAGCACTCTCTTGAATGCATCTTTGATGGCTATAAATGACCCTTCAGTAAGTTCAGGAATGACAACTTTTACTTTTTCCTTGACAATGTACAGATCATTTCTAATGAGGCTTCTGATTCTAGGGATATCATGCCAGTCTCCTTCTATAGCAATGGTTCTCACCATTTCTTCACCTTCATTACCTGCTCCTAGATCAATGGTATTGAAATCATTGCTTAGTTTTTGATCCGATAGATCTGGACCTCTTAAAATCTCAAAGGTATTTTCTTTGATATGTCCATTCATTAAAAGAACCTCTAATCCCTTTTCATGAATTCTATAAACAATAAGTCTGACCTGATTCCTAAACGTCATGAACACAAAGGTACAATTCCTTGTGCATTCAAAATTGAATGCATTGAATTTTATTGACCCAGTATTTGGGGCTTAATCAGTTTGCGCAATCGTCTGAATGCGTGCTCTTTAAGCTGACGGGTCCGATCTACTGAAAGGTTGATAGAACGTGCGATATCCTCAACAGTGCTGACCGGATAACCATCCAGTCCAAAGATCATTCTGATCACAGTGCCTTCCTTAGGACTCAAATGCTTAATCGCAAAATTAATTTCACTCCGCAGGCTTTCATCCATTAAATTCATATCCGGCGTAAACTGATCTTCATCTATTAAAATTTCGAGACGTGCCTGGCTGTCATCGTCAGAACTGACTGGCTCATCCAATGAAGAGTGCCGCGCATTGGAAATAAGAATATTACTCATTTCTTCTTCTGGCAGATCCAGCAAATCAGCTAATTCCGAAACACTTGGTTCACGTTCGAATTCCTGATAGAATTTCTGTTGAACATTATTGATCTGACTGATGAGGTTTACCTTGTTATAAGGCAGTCTCACCATTCGGCTGTTTTCAACGATTGCCTGCAGGATTGCCTGACGTATCCACCACACCGCATAGGTGATAAATTTGAATCCTTTGGTCTCATCAAATCGCTTCGCTGCTTTCAGCAGCCCGACATTACCCTCGTTGATCAGGTCATTCAGAGAAAGACCGTTATTTTGATATTGCTTTGCGACGGAAACCACAAATCTCAAGTTACTATTGACCATTGTCTCGAGCGCCTGCTGGTCACCGCTCTTAATCCTTTTGGCAAGCTCAACCTCTTCTTCAGGGGTCAGCATCGCGATTCTGCCGACTTCCTGCAGATATTTCTCAAGGCCTTCGCTCTCCCTGGACGTGATCTTCTGAGATATTTTTAATTGACGCATGTCTATTACAAAGCCATGAAAAGATAAAAAAGTTTCAAAGCTGGCATTCAAAGATCATAATTTAAGTGAAATTTATAGGCATTCCAGACTGAATTTTCAATTGAAATGCATTATTGATCTATTTGCTATCAATGCAATAAGAAGCCAATCGGATGGCAGAGGATAAAAAAATCCCCCGGATTTCGCCGGAGGATTCTTCTTTCAGGTTAATATCAACAGTAACAACTATTTAATTATGAAGCTCATGATATTTCGGGCTACGTCGGTTCCCAGTTTTCTTCCGTTCTCAACGCTGGTCCTAAAATGAACGCCAGTGTAAATGTCGCCCTGCGAAGCTTCTATCGCAAGAGCCTGGAATGAATCAAAACTTCTTGAAGAATTACGCAAATCCGGCCGCTCGAGCTGGGTTTTATCGGTAAAAGCCTGCCTGTATCCGAAGAAATTGCTGAGTATCTCAGCTGCAGCTGCATAGCAAACCGCTTGATCTGACACACCTTCAGGAATTGGTTGTGATTTATAGATCGGCTGAAAAGTTCTGTCTATAAACTGCCGGGCGTACGTTGATACACGCAACAGTTTTTTAGTATAGTTATACTGGTAACTGCTGATATAGGCATCATGAATAGCGTAAGACAACTTGGCCAGCATCTCCAATGCCTGAGGCAAACTTTGCTGCTTTTCAGCCATCAGCTGAAGCGCAAGGAGAAAGTTGTGATAAAGTGGCTGGGCAGTCGCTCCCATGTCCCTGTTAAAGTAGGCGGCATCTTCTTTTTCGGTTTCTGAGATGGCCTTTGTTCGATTGTATACCTCGACCGCTTCTGCATACATGTTGGATGTAGAAAGATTGCTGTATACGAGTTCTTTATTGAATAAGGTGACATTGGTGTCGACATTCAGAACAGGTCGGCAGGCTCCCCAGTATGGCAGGAGCACCCTTGGTGTATAATCCGGTGTAGTAGGTATCCAGAGACCCTCAATTTTAGGTATACTGTATGATTGAGGATAGATGTCCAAATAAGCCTCATTCATGCCATCTGTCTCGGCAAAACGAAGTACTGCAAAAGCCAGTAATTTGCCATAGGCAGCTGAATTGGATAGGGTCACGGAGTCGGACTGAACGGCAAAATGATGCTGCATATCGTCATGAACTTTACGGGCACGTGCATTGGCTTCATTGGCAGATCCAAAGACGTTTTCGACATATACCTGCGCAGCCTCATTGGCTACAATCGCCCAGTTGTACTCAAGCGATTGATCTGGTGAAGGAAAACTAAATCGGAAACCATCTGCGGAATTACGGTACGAGCTCATACCCGGTATACCGCGGTAAAGGCTTTCATGCATGAGCATGGAAAAATAACTCATAGACCTCGCCATGACCGGCTCAGCAAAACCATTGCATTTGGGGCCCAGTTCGAGGCACAATGTGTACCAGTTTCTGAGCAGTGAATGGTCTGACAGATCCAGATTGGGGGAGTTGACAACGGGTTCTTCCTTTCTGCATGAACTGGCCATGGCCAATAAAGCAAAAGCTAAAACCCTCAGGTTCAAGGTTCTAAAACATTTCATGTTGGTGAATTTTGTATTAAAAAATCAAAATCAGTCACAAATATATTATAACTTTTTATAATATGTTTGCTTTTCGACAATGATTTTTAAAAATTATTCACTTCCTATTTGTTCTTTTCGTTTGTTTTGAGTATAAATATCTTGTCCATGACCTCCGAGAGATGCTCTGCGGAAATCTTTTTTGTTAGTATCTTTTTATCCTTATCCAGGATGTAAACCTGTGGCGTACTTTTCACGTCGTAAAGCAGCCTGTAATTGGAGACTCCTTTGGGATCTGAAGTGTTTATCCAATCCCCAAGTTTTACATCTGGATTATCCCAGCATTTGGCTTCGTCAGCACCGGATTTGTTGCACACGGCAAAAATTTCCACCCCTTTTGGTTTGTATTTCTTGTAAAATTCAACAAATGCAGGCATTGATTTTTTACAGTGCCCGCAATCAGGTGCCCAAATTAATAGAATGGTGTAATCTGCTTTGACGGAATGCAGTGTAATTGGAATGGAGTCCCTCGTGTAGACTAAAAAATCAGGTGCTATTTTGTCGATTAGTAGTGGTTTGAGTGCGTGCGCATCTCTGATAATCTTGGCAAGTGATTCTTTGTCTATCCAGGGTGCTTTTCCCTTTTCATAGTAATTTTCAACGAGATGAACATAGACACCATCCATGCCGACATACTTGCTATTGGCTACACTGGAAAGTTGCGTTGACAGCAGAAACCGGTAAACTTCTGATTTTTCGTCACACCGCGCCAAAAGACCATCCAGCTCCTTGCTGAGTGAGTCCGGATGTTGACTTACAAGATTAGAAAGGTACTTATCAATCCTTGGCTGAAAGAAAGGCATTCTCAACACCCTGTCGTCCTTGAAATCCGTGTAATCAAAATAGTGGGCTTTATAAAATCGGTAAAGCTTTTCATTTTTTTCTTCTTCGTTGCCTTCAAATTCCGGCAATTCAACTTCTTTGGTACTCCTAATCATCAGTCCAAGAATGCTTTTGCCTTGTTCACTGATCACTTTATCCTGAAACACCTTTACTTCCTTATCCAGTCCTTTTAGGCGATCGTCGAGAGATCTGCGCAAAATGGTATCTTTAGAATCCTTCAATTGCCTGGTCAGGGAATCGGCAATCACCCTTCTTGCGGACACAAAGCTTACATAATTCATAAAATCCTGATTCAGCCTCGAGTTTTTGAACTTCAGATTTTTAGCCAAATCCGTTTTATCGGTTTCAATCGTAAATTTCTGTTTATCATAGTCTACAAGGAACTGGCAAAAATCATGTTCAGGCTGCGTAACAAGAAGGTACATACCCGGCTCGAGCACGGTATCTCTCTTGAAGACAAATTCACCGTTTTTGCCTATCGCGGTGTCCTTGATGTATTGTTTGTCTCCATAGTGATAACCCAACAACAAGGTATCCCTGGTGTAATTCTTTACTTTGACCTTAATCTCATAGTTCTGTCCCGCAAGGGTCAGACTATAATAAAATAACACTGACAAAGCAAATAATCTGCTGTTCATGGGCAAATAATCTAAACCGGTTTGTTCAGATCAATAACGATCTGAAATATAATAAATTATAATAAATCAAGCCTGAAAAAAGTTTAATTTCCAAATCAAGTTAACCCCTATTTAAGAATTAAATTAACTTTAAATCTTCAGACTGAGCCATCATAAATAAACGCTAATTATTGATTTTCAACTGATTAGCAAGAAGATAAAGTACCGCCATCCGTACCGCTACACCATTCTCAACCTGATCGAGAATAATCGAATGTGGACTATCTGCGGCATCCGTAGAAAGCTCTACGCCCCGATTGATTGGGCCTGGATGCATCAGCACCAAAGGCTTACCGAGTTTATCCAGCTTTTCCCTTGTTATCCCAAAGAACCTAGCATACTCATTTGCCGAAGGAAAATACTGTAACTGCATCCTTTCGGTTTGAATCCGGAGTACATTGGCTACCTCACACCAGTTCAGAACACTATCCAGATCCCAATCCACTTCAACCCCAAGGCTGGCGATGTGCTTTGGAATCAGGGTTGGAGGCCCACAGACCCTAACTTTTGCACCTAACTTCCGCAGACACAATATATTCGAAAGGGCCACGCGTGAATGAAGAATATCCCCGATAATGGCCACCCTTGCATCGCGAATCCTTCCCAGCGCCTCCTGAATCGAAAACGCATCCAAAAGTGCCTGTGTCGGGTGTTCGTGTGTACCGTCACCGGCATTGATAATGCGGGCATTGACCCGCTTGGAAAGAAACTGTGCCGCGCCAACAGAAGAATGACGAATGACAATCATGTCTACTTTCATTGCCAGAATATTCTGGACAGTATCCAAAAGTGTCTCGCCCTTGCTGACCGATGAACCCGAGCTTGAAAAATTGATTACGTCCGCTGACAAACGTTTTTCTGCCAGTTCAAAAGACAGTTTAGTCCTGGTTGAATTCTCAAAGAACATGTTGGCTATCGTGACATCCCTGAGCGAAGGAACCTTTTTGATGGGTCTGTTTATGACTTCTTTGAACTGGTGTGCTGTATTGAGAATCAGATGAATGTCCTCAGTTGTCAATTCCTTGATTCCGATCAGATGCTGTGTTGATAACTTCTTTTCAGTCATTGGAATTCTTTTCTGAATCAAAAAAAATAACCCTGTCCTCCCCTTCTATTTCCTGCAATTCTACTTTGACATAAGCATCCTGAATTGCGTCCACACGCAAACCGGAATAATTTGCCTGAATTGGAAGATGTCGGTTAAATCGTCGGTCAATCAACACCATCAGCTCAATCGAAGCCGGGCGTCCAAAATTGGATAAGGCTTGCAAAGCGGCCTGTATCGTCCTGCCTGTGTATAAGACATCATCAACCAGAATAACCTGGCGCTCCTCAATCAGAAAATCCATTTCGGTCTCCTGGGCTTGTAATATCCTGTTGTCTTTACGAAAGTCATCCCTGAAAAAGGTGATATCGAGTTTGCCAAAAAAACGGGGAGAACTACCTTTGAGTTCGGCCAATCGCCGATGAATCCTCATTGCCAGATCGGCACCTTTTGTCTGAATACCGATGAGACAAAGGTTGTCAAAGTCTTCGTGACGCTCAATTATCTGATAACACAGCCTGTCGATGGTTCTCATCAACTGCGCCTGATTAAACAGAACTTTTCCCTTTTTGCGCATGCCTCTGTTATGCAACGGCAAATATAATTGAAATCGGGCAGAGAAATCGAATTCGCACATCACCACAGCCGTATGGATGTCATCAAAACCGAAAATGCTTGATTACAAGTCCGAAAAGAAAAATCCAAAACCCTCATGGTCGCGGCTAAAACCTGTTACCGGCTATCCAAAATTCTTAACAGAATTTCTTGCTACTTTGATGCACTTTGGAATCCGGCATTCAAAAACTGAAATTAACAATACAAATATCCGTAATTTCATTACAGCGAATTTTAAGGTGAAAAATTAAGGAGTGCAGTTCGCTGTACCTTGGAAAACGTACATGCGCTTTAAGTCGCTGCTTGCTCGATGTTGAGGTCAAGATTTCACCCAAAATCTGATCAGGCGAATCAGCAGATTAAAAAGAAGACTCAGTATTATCATCGTTGTGATCGGAAAATAGAAACTGAAATTTTCCCTCTGAATGCGAATGTCACCTGGGAGCCTTCCAATCCACTGAAGGTATTTTCCAAAATAAAAGTAAAGTAATCCTCCTGCCAAGAGCAGCAAACCAAAAGCAATTATCCAACGTGCCGTGTCCTGATACATCTTGAGATGGCAGAAAATTACAAAAATTAATTAGATGGTGATCCATTGCTCCCGGAATCCCGTATATTTGAAAAAAACAAAATGAAAAAATTTATGCATTGGCTCGTCTACGCGTTGCTGACAATTTTGGGTCTACTTGTCTGTGCGGTATTGTTTGTGTACTTCCGCGGCATACCAAAATATCCCTACAATCCGCCGCCGGAGATTGCATCACTACAGGTGAAAGCAGACAGCCAGCGTATCACGAGAGGGGCGAAAATCGCCAGCATGCAGTGTGAAGGCTGTCACGCAGATCCCAAAACAGGACTACTTACGGGTCATATTATGACAGACTTGCCTAAGGAGTTCGGCAGGGTGGCCTCAATGAACATAACCCATGATCCGGAATTTGGAATCGGAAAATGGACCGATGGTGAGTTGTACTATTTTCTGCGTACATCAATAAGACCCGACGGACATTACAATGCCATCATGGGCGGATATCAGCTGCTTGCCGATGAAGATCTTTATTCCATAATTGCATGGCTACGATCCGATGCACCTTCGCTGAAAGCCAGCAAGGATGAATATCCACCAAACGAGCCAAATTTTTTAGTAAAACTCTTGTGCAACACCGTATTCAAACCCAAACCGCTACCCTCTTCTCCGATAACGATACCTGATTCAACGCAGGTACTGGCATACGGCCGATATCTCGCCTGCGCATTGTATAACTGCTATCAGTGTCACAGTGCGGATTTCAAAACAATGAATACCGAAATTCCTGAGAAGTCTGAAGGTTTTTTTGGTGGCGGCAATCCGATGTTAAATTTGGAAGGTGAAACTGTGCGCTCTGCCAACATCACTATGAGTCCAACAAACGGTATCGGAAATTGGACTTTTGATGAATTTTACCAGGCAGTTGTAAATGGCAAGAAAAGGAATGGCGGAAGCTTACATTATCCCATGATGCCACATACAGTCCTAAGCACCTCAGAAGTCAGATCAATATGGGAATACCTTAAGACTATACCGATTATAGAGAATAAAGTCGAACGCTATGTCGAAAAAAACTAAATAGAAGTATAAACAAAAGTGAAACAGCAGAATATGAACTAAATTCGTTTTCAGAAATTCCTTCGAAAGTATCCGTCCAATAAACTGCCTATAAGCCTGGAATAGAACAGGTAATAGCTTTGCGAGAAATAGGAAAATGATGACAAAGCAAGAGTTTGAACTTCTTAAAGAGGAGTTAGCTGGCAGTACGCTGAGTATAAAAGAGTTTATGTTAACCAAGGGTGTCCCTTTACACCGTTATTATTACTGGAATAGGAAATACAACGAGGAGGCTGTTGATGCAGGTTTTGTTCCGATTCAAATGGGCCATGCACACGAGAATCATATATTAGAGATTGAATATAGCGAAGAAGTTCATATTCGGCTTGGGAAGCATAGTCCTCAGATATTAAGCCTTAGCATAAGAAGAAAGGTATAGGATGATACCTTTTACCAGTGGTCATCAATACTTTGTGTATAGCGGGATAACTGATTTTCGCAAAGGCTATAATGGTCTGCTGGGTATCATTAGGACTGTCATGGCGAGCAATCCGGTAGATGGCAGTGTCTATGTTTTTTTTAATAAACGCCGCAACCAGATTCGCTTGCTAGTATATGATACCGGCGGCCTGGTATTGTTGAGCAAGAAACTGGAGCAGGGTACCTTTGAAGTCATCAAGACGCTAGGTGATAGCACTAAAT
>JAIBCI010000011.1 GCA_019694255.1 Saprospiraceae bacterium | reverse complement strand
ATAAAATGAGCCACTGATGTAAATTTGTGGCCCTTCTCCGAAGCCAAACCATATTATTTTTTAAACAGAGCAATGAACCACCACTCAGAACCTATTCTCGTCGAAAATCCTAACCGGTTTGTCCTGTTTCCCATCGAACACAACGACATCTGGGAAATGTATAAGAAATCTGAAGCCAACTTCTGGACTGCCGAGGAGATTGACCTTGTACCGGACCTGACGGATTGGGCCGATAAGCTCAACGATAATGAAAGGCATTTTATCAAACATGTGCTCGCTTTCTTTGCAGCCAGTGACGGCATCGTCAACGAGAACCTCGCAGAGAATATGCTCCGCTCAGTCCAGTATACCGAGGCCAAGTTTTTCTATGGTTTTCAGATCATGATGGAGAATATCCACTCCGAGACATATTCCCTGCTGATTGACACCTACATTAAAGACAATCAGGAAAAAAACTTCCTGTTTAATGCAATCGATAATCTTTCTTGTGTTAAGAAAAAAGCAGACTGGGCACTCCGATGGATAAAAAACGGAACTTTTGTAGAACAACTGTTGGCATTCGCAGCCGTCGAAGGAATCTTCTTCAGCGGGTCTTTCTGCTCCATCTTCTGGCTTAAAAAGCGTGGCCTGATGCCAGGCTTAAGCTTCTCCAACGAACTGATCTCAAGAGATGAAGGAATGCATTGTGACTTCGCTTGCCTGCTTTACAACAAGCATATTGTTAATAAACTTTCTAAAGATAAAGTACAACAACTTATCAGTGAAGCAGTCGACATCGAAAAGGAATTTGTCACCGATGCCATTCCTGTGGCACTGATCGGTATGAACGCCGATATGATGTGCCGTTATATCGAATTTATCGCCGACAGATTGCTCGTTGCCCTGGGTAACAATAAAATATATTTCTCGGAAAATCCATTCGACTGGATGGATCTGATCAGTATTCAAGGTAAAACCAATTTCTTTGAAAAGAAGGTGGGTGAATACCAAAAAGCAGGCGTAAACCAACCTGCAGACAGTAAGGTGTTCACTATCAATGAAGAGTTTTAAGCAACACAATTTCACATTTTCTAACCTTCAAATTCAAGTGTCATGCAGGTAATCAAGCGTAATGGTAAATCGGAAAGCGTTAGCTTTGATAAAATCACTGCTAGAATTAAAAAACTATGTTATGGACTCGAACCAACGTTCGTCGATCCCATTCACATCTCCCAGAAAGTAATTCAGGGTCTTTACAACGGGGTCACAACAACTGAACTCGATAACCTTGCTGCTGAAACCGCTGCGTCTCTGGCGGCAGTCCACCCAGACTACGGAATTCTCGCTGCGAGAATCGCTGTCAGTAACCTGCATAAAAATACCAACAAGTCGTTCTCCGAAACAATGGAGGCGCTCTACAATTATATCGACCCGCTTACAAACCAAAAAGCTGGTCTGATCAGTGACGAAACCATAGAGGTCATTCGCCAAAACACCGATGAACTGGATTCCGCAATCATTTATGACCGGGATTACAGTTTCGATTACTTCGGATTCAAGACACTGGAGCGTTCATACCTTCTGCGTATGGACAAGAAAGTGGTCGAGCGTCCGCAACATCTGCTCATGAGAAGTGCTGTAGGGATCCATGGAAGCAATATTTCAGCCGCCATTGAGACCTACAACCTCATGTCAGAAAAATGGTTCATCCACGCTACACCAACACTGTTCAACGCCGGCACGCCGAAGCCACAATTGTCCTCATGCTTCCTGCTCTCGGCAACGGAAGATTCCATTCCGGGTATATTTGAGACCTTGTCTAGATGCGCCAAAATCTCACAATCCGCAGGAGGTATTGGTCTAAGTATTCATAACGTGAGAGCAAAAGGTTCTTATATCAAAGGCACTGGTGGAACAAGCAACGGAATTGTTCCAATGCTGCGTGTCTTCAATGATACAGCAAGGTATGTCGACCAGGGCGGTGGTAAGCGCAAAGGCGCATTCGCTGTATATCTGGAGCCATGGCACGCAGATATCGAAGACTTCCTTGAACTCAAGAAAAATCACGGAAAAGAAGAAATGAGGGCACGGGATCTCTTCTATGCGCTCTGGATTCCGGATCTTTTCATGGAAAGAGTGCGCGATGATTCGGATTGGTCATTGTTCTGTCCGAATGAAGCCCCGGGACTGTATGATAGCTATGGCGAGACCTTCAACAAGCTGTACACTAAGTACGAGCAGGAAGGTCGCCAAAGAAAAAAAATCCGCGCACAGGAATTGTGGTTCAATATCCTCGAAAGCCAAATTGAAACTGGCACACCATATATTCTTTTCAAAGACGCCGCAAACGAAAAATCAAATCAGAAAAATCTCGGGACCATACATTCCTCTAACCTATGCACTGAGATCATAGAATATACTTCCGCCGATGAAGTGGCTGTCTGCAATCTTGCGAGCATTTCCTTGCCAAAGTTTGTACAGAACGGAGTTTTTGATTTTGCAAAACTCGAAGAAGTGACCCGCGTCATTACGCGCAACTTAAACAGGATTATTGATATCAACTATTATCCAATCCCCGAAGCCCAGAAATCCAATTTCCGTCATCGCCCGATTGGGATAGGCGTTCAGGGCCTGGCTGATGCATTCATATTGATGAGAATGCCATTTGACTCCAATGAAGCCAGAAAGCTGAATAAAGAGATTTTTGAATCTATATATTATGCAGCAGTGAGCGAATCCTGTACGCTGGCTAAGCAATTTGGACCATACGAAACCTTCAAGGGAAGTCCAATGAGCAATGGTGAAATGCAATTTGATCTTTGGAAGGTTCAACCAACACCAGGCCGCTATGACTGGGATGCACTCAAAAAACAAGTTATCGAACACGGCATCCGCAATAGTCTGTTACTGGCTCCTATGCCAACAGCCTCAACCTCACAGATCTTAGGCAATAACGAATGCTTTGAGCCATATACCTCTAACTTCTACACGCGTCGCACACTCTCCGGCGAATACATGGTGATCAATAAACACCTACTCGATGACCTGATCAAATTAGGATTGTGGAACAAAGAGATGAAGGAAATGCTGATGGCACACAATGGTTCTATTCAAAATATAGCGGGAATACCCGCTGAACTGAAGGAACTTTACAAGACAGCATGGGAATTAAGCCAGAAAGCACTGATCGATCTGAGCGCAGACCGTGGGGCATTTATTTGCCAGAGTCAAAGCCTTAACCTGTTTATGGAAAATGCTACCTACGGCAAATTGTCCTCGATGCACTTCTACTCCTGGCAATCAGGCCTCAAGACCGGAATGTACTACCTGCGCACCAAAGCCGCGGTTGACCCCATCAAGTTCACATTAGGTGAAAAACATCAAAGAAAATATGTAGAACATGCTGGCAATGAAGAGCCAGTAGAGGTGATTTCAACGACTACAGCTACCGTTACAACATTGCAGACAACGGTCAGCGCACAGGCCAGCGAGATGCTTGATGCATCAGCTTCCTTCGATATGCCGGAGGGAAGTATCTGCACCATGGAAGATGGTTGCATTATGTGCGGAAGTTAATCATCTGGTTTGACCAAGATAAAGGCATAAGGCCTTTATCAAATTTCAAGAGTTCGCAAAGACTAGATAACTCGTTTTTAAGATTTTTTTAAGAGGCTGTGTCTTAAACGGTGATCTGATATAATGGTCTATTTCGAAATGCCAGTCTTTAATTCATTGAACGAATGAGTGTGCTGGATATGTTGATTTATACCCTGTATTCAATCATTCAAATTTAACAGACGTCAGCATTGAATCCGAAACTGAAGTATGTTAATTGGTGAGAAAGATCAATCGAATAAGTTAGACATAATCTGAGAGGCTTCTTCGAAACTGGCGAAAAACTGACTTAAAAAGTTAATTATGAATAAAATTCTGCATATCATCAGCCTGTCAATGCTTCTCCTGGTTTCGTGCCAAAAAGAACAATTTAGGGATACTTTTAGCGAAATTCAGGGCCAATGGCAGTGGGTTGAAACCTATGGTGGAGTTGCCGGCGAACATTATACGCCAGCAACCGAGCATATCAGTAAATCAATGACAATTCAGGGTTATAACTTAAAATACTACGAAAATAACTTTCTTAAGTTTCAATCGGGTTTTGAATTGATACTTAGAGAGCCTGACCAAACCATCATTAGACTGGGTGATAAAACAGAATATGTCATTGAATGGGAAGGTAATACGCTTGTTCTTGTGGAACCCTGTATTGATTGTTACGAGCATTATTATGTTAGAAAATAAGAGCGAACATACTATTGTATAGATTTTGACGACATAAAGTGATGTTATCTTAACACTTTTGTTCTTCTTTGCGGAAATTTACTTCTGATTAAAGAGCACCCGAAACATTGATCCTCTGTAAATATCATTTGGAGTAAAAGCATCTAATTTGCAAGAACACGCAATACTTTGGATTGACATGTTCTGGGCAATATTTGGCGGGTTATGGTCTTCCATTTCTCAGCCCCAGGAAATTCTTAACACAAGCGTAATCATGTCTTAATACTCCGGTAACATTGGTATCGTTTCTTTGGGGCGAATTGAAATATGCATAAAAAGACTATTAGCCTGCTAAGAGCCACCCTTCTTTATACAACGAAAGCAGGAAAACCCACTTCCATTTCTATCATTAAAACCAATCAATAATATGAAAAAATTTCTTTTTGCTGTTAGCGCAGTACTGGCCTTGTCTGCATTTTATCCTGCCGGACTGGACATTAGGATCAAAGGCAGTGATACCGTGCTGCCACTCTCACAAAAATTTGCGGAAGTATTTATCAAGAAAAACCCAGGTGCAAGAATTACCGTGACCGGAGGTGGATCAGGTGTTGGATTAGCTGCTTTTCTTGAAGGGACAACAGATATCGCAATGTCTTCTCGAAAAATAAAAGTGAGTGAAAAGTTAAAAATGCAGGAAGCTGGAAAAAGCTACAAAGAATTGATCATTGCGAATGATGCACTCTCAGTGATCGTTCATCCATCCAATAAAGTAGATCGCCTGACCAGAGAACAGCTTGAAGGAATCTTCACTGGAAAAATTACAAATTGGAAACAATTGGGAGGTGAGGACCAAAAAATAATTGCCTATTCTCGCGAGTCCTCCTCTGGTACTTATGAGTTTTTCAAGGAACATGTCATGGACAATAAAAACTATGCCGCTTCGGTGCTCAATATGCCGGCTACAGGTGCTATTATACAATCTGTTGCCCAAAACAAAAATGCCGTCGGATATGTCGGTCTCGCTTATGTTGACAAGAACGTCAAGGGTGTTAGCGTTTCCTATGATCAGGGAAAAAATTATGTTAAGGCAACGATAGCCAATGCACGAAGTAACAAATACCCGGTGGTGAGGCCATTGTATTATTATTATCTGACAAAGGATGAGTCAAAACTTAAGCCATTTATCAACTTTGCACTATCTTCTGAGGGACAAAAGTTGGTAACAGAAATTGGTTATGTATCTGTAAGCAAATAGAACAAAATCATTGCGTACCAAAAAGTTTCATCACAGGATAATCAATCAACCAGAGTAAAGGTCATTCAGTGAAGCGTTGGGGTGAAAAACTTGTAGAACTGATTCTGATGGTGTCAGGAACGGTCAGTATTGTAGCCGTCATACTGATGACCGTATTTCTCTTTAGGGAAGCATCTGGTCTCATTGGCCATTCAGCTGTCGAAGATGATATGTGCGTTGCAGTCAATAGAAAAAATGTTGTTGACAAAATCAGTGCACAGGAGCTGAGGCAGATTTTTGACAAGGAAGTTACAAAATGGTCTGCACTAGGACAGACTATAAAGTCGGAAGATGAAGATTCTATCTTGCTTTTTAGAGTAGACGATATTGTTCAGTATTATAATGAGGAGCAGTTAGGTGACAGTCTGCAATATGTTCCTAAGTTGGTTTCTGCACTAATAGATAGTTTGCCTGGAATACTCGCCTTTATTCCTGAAAAATATATTTCAGATGAATTTAAAGGCAGAAAAATTAATGTGGCGCCACTCAGTACACGGGAATTTATTTTTGGAATTTCATGGCTGCCAACGGCCAAACCCGCAGCACAGTTTGGGGTGTGGCCACTTATTCTGGGCACGTTGTGGGTAAGTTTGATTGCGATCCTGATCGCACTTCCGGTAGGGATCTCCTGTGCCATCTATTTATCTGAGCTTGCTGATTGGCGCTGGCGTAAAATCTTTAAGCCACTGATCGATCTTCTCGCAGGAATACCTTCAGTAGTTTACGGATTTTTCGGACTTGTGGTCATTGTACCGATGATACAAAATACTTTTGGACTGCCTGTTGGGGAGACAGCCCTGGCTGGCAGCATTGTCCTCGCAATTATGGCATTACCAACAATTATTTCTATTGCTGAAGACGCGCTAAGGTCTGCACCACAAGCAATGAAGGAAGCCAGTTATGCATTGGGCGCCAATCGCTGGCAGACGATTTACAAGGTCGTATTGCCATATTCTTTGTCAGGAATTGCAGCGGCTGCGATCTTGGGCATCGGAAGGGCAATTGGAGAGACCATGGCAGTATTGATGGTTACAGGTAATGCAGCGGTTGTGCCGCACTCTATCCTGGAACCAGTTAGAACAATCCCCGCTACAATTGCAGCGGAATTGGGAGAAGCACCGCAAGGTGGTCAGCACTATAAGGCATTATTCCTGCTGGCGGTAATATTGTTCATAATCACCTTTGTTCTGAATTTAACCGTCGACATAATTAGTAGAAGACGCAACGCAAATAAGAATTAAAGGTCAGTAGTATGAAAAGGAATTATTTATTCGAGATACTGGCATTCACCATCATACGCGTATTAAGCGCAATGGTAATTTTGGTATTGTTGGCGATACTTGTTTTTATCATTGTCCGAGGAGCAAGCGTAATAAGTTGGGAATTTTTAACAGAGATGCCCCAGGAAGGAATGACAAAAGGGGGAATCTTGCCAGCGATAATTGGTACACTTTCTCTTGTTGCGGTAAGTATTGTCTGGGCATTTCCGGTTGGTGTTATGTCTGCTATATTTATGAATGAGTACATGCAACAAGGTTGGTACAAACGCTTAATCAGAATGATGACCAATAATTTGGCTGGAATTCCTTCAATTGTCTTTGGATTATTTGGGATGAGTTTGTTTGTTAATGATCTCAAATTTGGGGATTCTATACTGGCGGGTTCACTGACACTTGGTATTCTAACCCTGCCGGTCATTATACGAACAACCGAAGAAGCTTTAGTATCAGTTGACCAGACCTTTCGGGAGGCTAGCCTGGCTTTAGGCGCAACAAGGCTTCAGACGATCACCAAAGTCATTCTTCCATCGGCCATTCCCAACATTCTTACGGGGTTAATTCTGTCTGTTGGGCGTGTATCCGGCGAGACTGCTCCGATACTTTTTACGGTGGCTGCTTACTTTCTCCCCAAATTACCTTCATCACTTTTTGATCAGGTTATGGCACTCCCATATCACTTGTATGTGATCACAACGAGCGGAACCAATATCGAAGAATCAAGACCGATGGCATATGGAACGGCATTGGTACTATTGATCATTGTGCTTTCAGTCAATGGACTGGCATATTCAGTGAAATATTATTATCAGAAATCAACTTCAAAAAATTGATGGCAAAACATTGTATCGAAGCAAAAAACCTAAATTTATTTTACGGTGATTTTCATGCCTTAAAAGATATAAATATCCAGATTGAAAAAAATACTGTTGCTGCCTTCATCGGACCTTCAGGGTGCGGAAAATCATCCTTTCTGAGAGTGTTCAACCGTATGAACGATCTTATCCCCAGCGCCCGAATCTCAGGAATTGCCAGAGTCGAGGGGGTCGATATTTACAGTAAATCGGCCAATATTGTAGAATTGAGACGAAACGTTGGAATGGTATTTCAAAAACCCAATCCTTTTCCTCAGTCTATTTTCGGAAATGTTGCGTACGGCTTGAAAGTGAATGGCAATTATTCAAAAAATCAGATGAGCGAGATCGTAGAAAAATCTTTGAAACAGGCAGCACTTTGGGATGAAGTAAAGGATAAACTGAACCAATCTGCTTTCTCATTGTCCGGAGGTCAGCAGCAAAGGTTGTGTATTGCACGGGCACTGGCGGTGCAACCTGAAGTGATTCTTATGGACGAACCTGCATCCGCGCTTGATCCCATCTCGACTGCAAAGATTGAAGAACTCATTTATGAATTGAAGAAGAATTATACCATTGTCATCGTTACACATAATATGCAGCAGGCAGGAAGGGTGAGCGACTATACTGCTTTCTTTTATCTTGGTAATCTGATTGAGTTCGGTCTCACAACTGAAGTCTTTACGAATCCTAAGGAAGAAAGAACACAGAATTATATTACCGGCAGGTTTGGATAAATTACAAATTATGACTCATTTAGAAATCGAATTATCAAATCTCAGGACAGAAGTCTTGAATATGTGGACCCTCGTCAGATCACAGCTTGTCAAAGCCAGACAGGCCGTGTCAGATAACGACAGGGATCTGGCACATGAAATTCTTCAGACAGAAAAAAGAATCAATGCGCTTGAGTTGAAAATTGATAAGGATTGCGAAAACATTATTGCACTATTTAATCCAGTGGCGGTTGATCTGCGATTCGTTCTGGCAAATTTGAAAATTAATTCAAATCTGGAGAGAATTGCAGATATTGCGGAGGGCATTGCCAAATACGTCAAGCACTATAATAAGCCATTTTCAAAGGAATTGCTGGATATTTCACAGCTGATGGACATGTTTGATCATGCCGATGACATGATGCTGATGGTTCGTACCGCCTATGAAAACGAAAATACCAAAATGGCAAGAACGGTATTTCAGCTGGATGAACAAATTGATGACATCAACAAACGGTCCATTGAAGTTCTGACTTCATACATTCAACAGCATACAGATGAGACGGAACCAGCGCTCTATATCCTTTCAACGATAAGAAAACTTGAAAGGGTGGGCGATCAGATAAAGAATCTTGCCGAAGAACTTATTTTTTATGTAGATGCAAAGGTCCTTAAGCATGTAAAAAAGAAAAAATTGCGGGAAGACCTGGAAAGCTGAAACTTTCCAATTGTTCATTAAATAAAAATATAAGGGAAGAAAACAGTCCTTGGCAATACGAGGGATTACCAAGTCAGTCTGAATATAAAGATACAAATCATTGTATTCAAGATACATCAGACAGTGCGGAGAGCGAGC
>JAIBCI010000074.1 GCA_019694255.1 Saprospiraceae bacterium | reverse complement strand
TCTGGAGTGCAAAAAATTTAATCAAAAGGGGTAAATTTTATGAAGCCCTGTACAGGCTGGATCAAATGAAAGAGGATCCTGCCCTCGCCGGCGAGTTGCGCGGAGAGCTGTATGCCACACGCGCCAACGTATACCTCATTCAGGACCGTTATGAAGAAGCGATCCCGGAGTTAAAAGAAGCCATTCAATACACCAAACCACGCAAGCAAAAAGCGCGTTACGCTTTTATTCTCGGCCAACTGTACCAGATGGCTAACAGACCGGTAAGCTCGGATGAATACTTTACGCTTGCGCTCAAACAGCATCCTTCCTATGATATGGCTTTTCACGCCAGAATGAATCTGCTGATCAATCAGTCATTGCAGGGCGAGAGTGAAGAACAACTCATCCAGTCACTGGAAAAACTGGCCAAAGACAGCAAGAACAGTGATTATGAATCGGAGATTTATTTTTCAATCGGAAAAATTTATTTCAACAAGAAGAAAAATAACGAGGCGATCACTTATTTGAATAAGGCGGTATGGTCACCCAATGCAAATAATAATACGAAAGCGGATGCATACTATATGCTGGCGAATATGCACTTCGACCAAAGGATGTATCAGCAATCCAAGTACTATTTTGACAGTACACTCAATTTTATTGGCAAGTCGGATAAGCGAAGACCTGTCGTCAATAAAATGATTACGAACCTCAAGGATATTGCTGAGCAAATTGAGATCATCAACCTCCAGGACAGCCTGATCAGGATTTCCAAATTATCAGTCAAGGAAAAGCGAAATCTGGCCATCTCGATCAAGAATCGCAAGAAGATTATTCCGGATATCCCGGACAGCAAGGATATGCGCGGAAATGCTGGTGAGAACAGGATCTTTCGTGCGACAGACCTGATCAGAAGCTCAACCCTTGGAGCCGATCGCTCGAATCCTGACAACAAAACGCCGGTGGCAGGCGCTAAAAGCACTTTTTTTGCTTATGACATCAAAGCCACCAACCGCGGAAGATCCAATTTTGAACAATACTGGGGCGAAAGGCCATTGGAAGACAACTGGCGCCGTTCCAAAAAAACAAGTTTTGGCACCGGCATAGAAGATCAACAGGCCGAGACCAAAGACAGCACGGTCAAAGATGAACTGGAAAATGACCTTGCAGAGATCCTGGCGGGCATCCCCAGTTCAGATGAAGAAATCAAGGAAGCGAATCGCAAAATTGAAGAAGCGATGTTTCAATTGGGTGTGGCCTACCGCGACAGGATCGATGCCTACGATCGTTCAAGAGAAACACTGGAAAATCTCATGACACGCTATCCCGAGACACAGCGCTATGCGGATGTACTGTATTATCTGTATCTCGACTGCCTGGATTTGAAGGACAAGGTCTGTGCAGACCGCAACAATGAACTGCTGAAAACCCGCTACGCCGATTCATACTACACCAAACTCATCAATGATCCGGAGTATGCAAAAAGTCTGATGAATAAAAAGGATGAGTTGCAAACCGGTTATGAAAAAGCCTTTGGCTTGTATCAGCAGCAGCAATATGAAGAATGTCACAAAATCTTACAGGCGCTTGCCACCAAAGTCAAAGCCAGCGACCCGCTTCATCCGAAGATAGCCCTGCTTTCCGCTTTTTGCATCGGCAAGACCTCGGGCAAAGAACCTTACATGGCGGCACTCAAGGATGTGATCGCCAATTATCCGGGCTCCGCCCAAGAGACCAAGGCGAAAGAGATTCTCAGATTCCTGCGCGGTGATCAGGATGCTTTCGAAGTCGTGCAGGTTACAGAACTGGAGTCCATCAACTTCAAGTCGGAAGACGATCAGATGCATCTGATGATGGTTGTATTTTTTAATCCGGCACCGCAGCAAATCGATAAGGCGAAAATTAAAATTTCGGATTATCACAATAAATACCACAAACTGGATAATTACAAAATGACCAGTCTGGAGATCAATACCGAACAAAACACCAGCGCCATCATCATACGCAAATATGATGACAAGTCACAGGCCATGAAATATTACAACAGCATTCAGAAAAATCGCGACGAGTATCTTCCGGGTCTGACCAATTTTGAAGTCTACCCCATCACGCAAAATAATTACAAGGAAGTCTTAAGACTACGATCCATCCGCGAATACCAGGCATTCTTTAAAAAGAATTACGAACCGAAATAATTAACTGATAGATCAACCGCTCATATTCCTGTTTCAAGGAATGACTGAGATTGTTTTCAGCTTTTTTACTTTGATTTTCCCTGTATCTGCCTTGCAGTTAATGATGATTACTTTTGTTACATTCACCGCCAAATCAGTAACAGGACATGAACAGAAAGGAATTCATCAGAACTTCGGGAATGGCAGCGGCGTCGCTGGCACTGGGTACAGAAAGATCATTCCTCAGAGAATGGACGGACAATAAGGTAAAAATTGGAATCATCGGTACCGGCCTAAGGGGACAGGATCATCTCGAATTATTATTGAAGAGGCCCGATGTAGAAGTCATTGCCATCTGTGATATCGATCAACGCATGTTGAAGATGGCTGGTGAGATCATTACCAAATCCGGAAAAAAAGAACCAAAGATTTTTACCGGCAACGACCAAAGCTGGAAAAAACTCTGCGAACTGCGCGAACTTGACGCGGTGATCATCGCCACTCCCTGGGAATGGCATTGTCCGATGATTCTTCATGCCATCAGCGCAGGAATCCGATACATCGGCACGGAAGTGATTTTGGGTATAAGCCTCGAAGACCACTGGAATGTCGTGCGCGCTGCAGAGCAACATAACGCCCATGTAATGATGCTTGAGAATGTATGTTATCGCCGCGATATACTGGCAATATTGAATATGGTTCGACAGAATGTATTTGGCGAATTGCTTCATTGTCAGGGAGGATACCAGCATGACCTGCGGGAGGTTAAATTCAATGACGGAGAACATCCGTACGGCCATGGCGCTGAATTCGGACCTCCGGCTTTTTCAGAAGCGCGCTGGCGCACAGCCCACAGCGTACACCGCAACGGTGATCTTTATCCGACACATGGACTCGGGCCCATTGCACAGATGCTCAACATCAACCGCGGCAATCGATTTGTTTCCCTTAATTCTTTTTCTTCCAAAACCAGAGGACTCCACGAACATATTGTGAATGTTGGTGGCAAAGATCATCCGAATGCAGCCGTTGAATTCAGGCTCGGCGATGTAGTAACCACACAATTGAAGTGTGCCAATGGCGAAACGATACTCCTTCAGCATGATACCAGCCTTCCGCGTCCTTATTCCCTGGGCTTTCGCGTGCAAGGCACCAATGGACTTTGGATGGATGTCAGCAACAGCATCTATATAGAAGGATCTTCGCCGCAGAAACACCGCTGGGAACAGGCCAATGCGTGGCTTGACCAATACGACCATCCTTTGTGGAAGCGCTGGAGTAAGGATACCGAAGGCGCAGGTCACGGGGGTATGGATTTTTTTGTGCTCCATGCCTTTGTCGAATCCGTACGCAGGGGTATTGCAACGCCGCTGGACGTTTATGATGCTGCCTGCTGGAGCGCTGTCAGTCCGTTGAGCGAGCAATCTATCGCACTGGGCAATGAGACCGTTGAATTTCCAGACTTCACAGCAGGACAGTGGATGGTTCGCCAGAATGACTTTGCCCGGACAGATGAGTTCTAGGTATTCAACGTACAGGTCTCAGAAGTGGCCGCTTCGGAAATAAAAAACCAAAATATCGTAAATTTGCCCCATGTCATCGCTCAGCGACAAAATTCAAAAGGACAAGATTCCAAACCATATTGCAATCATTATGGATGGCAATGGTCGCTGGGCAAAAGCACGCAGCATGACACGCCTTTTCGGGCACCATAACGGTGTCAAATCTGTACGCGAAGTCACAGAGTGCTGTGCCAGGCTTGGTGTAAAATACCTTACGCTGTATACTTTTTCTACAGAAAATTGGAGCAGGCCCCAGGAGGAAGTGAGCGGATTAATGAACCTGCTCATTCAAACGGTAGGCAAAGAATTAGAAACGCTGCTGAAGAACAACATAAGACTGCAGATCATCGGTGATCTCAGTCACCTGCCAGGCTCAACGCAGAATGCATTGCGTCAGGCCATGGAAAAGACCCGAGACAACCAGCGTATGACCCTCGTGCTGGCTATCAATTACAGTGGTCGACAAGAAATTCTCAACGCCATCACGCGCATCACCGAAGAAGTCAGAAATGGCCAACTGACATGGCACGAAGACGAACACCTGTTTTCGAAATACCTGTTTACCAATCAAATTCCTGATCCCGAATTATTGATACGGACCAGTGGTGAGCGGAGGATTTCCAATTTTCTTCTCTGGCAGTGTGCCTACAGCGAATTCTATTTTACCGATGTACTTTGGCCTGAGTTCCGTGAGGAGCATCTTTACCAGGCCATCCTCGACTATCAGTCGCGTGAGCGACGATTTGGTTTAATTACCGAACAACTTGCGGATAAGCGCTGAACAAATGCGGTTGGGTAATTGACCCATCTTCGCATTTCAAACAAATTTAATGCTTCATAAATAGCGAAACGACTCATTTTATTTGTGGGTGCATTGGATAGGTCTGATCTAAAAGCCCGAAACGAATTTTTAAAACTCAATTTTCTTTGCTGCAATGCAAGAGGATCGTGTACCGAAAACCAACACAAATAAAATTATCGATTTTTTATAAAGAATCTTCCCGCATTATACAAATCGTCCATTGACGCTATTGCAGTACCCGATTATTTTGTCTCCCGATACTCTTTTTAACACACTAAATTAATTACTATGTTAACACTTAAACCTTTCCATGAACGCTGCAGGAAGTTCCGGACGTGCAGAACGGCGCCTGTTATGCTGATTTACTTTCTCATTCTGGCGGGTAATATGAATGCCCAGTCTGTCCTGCACAAAATATTTTATACTGAAAATCTGACAAGCAATTATGCTTTGTCCAGCGATGTTGACCCGCGATCCGTACATGATTTTGATCTGCTTAACGCCCGCCCTGTTCATTCACTCAACCATGTCGCAACCACGGTTGACAATGAAGGTTATGTCACCGTTGACCGTACCATCCAGGGGGATCCGGCCATCATAAAGACCTATTCAGAACCCGCAAGGACACTGAGCAATAGAGACGGCGTAAGTCTGTATGACCAGGATGGCAGGCTGATGCTATTTACCCCATTCGGGGAAGGAGAGACTCCCCTTCGCATTGATCCAACAGCGATTAATCTCTCAGAAATGGGATACTCATCCCGCATTGAAAAAATGAATGAGATACAGATCGCGTCATGGATCTCTGAAGGTTATGTCATCACAGAACAATCAGACCACCGCACCGTGATCAGCAAGGGTGACCACAGGATTACTTACGATGTCACAGGACAAAGTATACTGACAGAGAACTTTGAAAACAGTATAAAATCATCCAGCACATTAGAGAAATATCTTACACTGCCGGACGGCAAAAACATTCTGACACTTTCCGTCCTCAAATACTACAAACCACTTCGCAACAGTGGAATGATGGAAGTGACCATGAGGACAGAATATTCAGATTATATCATCAACGGAACCAGAATCAATATTGAAGATGGCTTCACTTCGCAATTCTCTTCAGGTGCCACGGGACAATCTTCATTGACAAGCTTTGATCTTCACGACCTGGATTATCGGGACATCATACGTGTTTATCCGGTCCCTTCATCGGATATTATAAATTATCATGTCGACGCTGAAAATGAACAATTTCCCTGTCGCTTTGCAATTTATAATATGACTGGTGAGCAGGTCATGAACGGAATATGTGAGGCATCTATAGGACAGATCGGCATATCCTCATTAAGCAGTGGAAGTTATCAACTGGTCATCACCAATAATCAGTCTACGCACCATGCGAGAATTATCAAAAATTAATTGAACACCTATAACACGATCTAATTATGAAAACACTTATAAAAATTTGCATAACGTCAGTGATGATATTGCCAGCGATTTCGGCCCAGATAATCAATTCCGTTAATGGCGGCATCTCGGGCTCCGGATATGGCGTTAATATCGGATTAGGGGGTACAGTCCAACAAACTTTCGTGCCAGGACCAGTAAATAACCCCTCCGGAAAATCATCCACAGATGGAACCCGAAATGTCTTCTGGGTTCATGGACTTAACGGAGATATCGGATCATGGATCCGCGCATCGACAGCTTCGGAGTTTCAGGTTGCTACTAATTTTCCAGCAAGAAAACTAAGGTCTGTCAGTAATTTTACCTATGGGCAGACAGGAGGATTACTGGATGCCGGCAGACAGGTCAATGAAGTCATCCGAAATACCAAAGACAACGATCCTTCCAAAGATTTTATCATTGCGCACAGTCAGGGAGGAATGGTCAGCAGAGGCCTGTTGTATCTGAACTATTGTACAAAGCCACAGACACCACCAAGTTTTGGAGGCCTCGTAACTTTTTGTTCGCCGCATCAGGGCGCCCTCGTCCTCAACAACAAGTCAATGTTTGACGATTTAACCCAGGAAATGTGTGAATCGATGGCCAAGGGGCCGGTTCAGGAGAGAATCAATAATCTAAAATTCAAGTTTACAGTCCTTAGTTTTATTAAAATCAGCATCAGCGGCAAATCTTTCCTTTCACTTAGTCAGGGATTGATCGATGAGTTTTGCAATGGCTTTAGCAAATATATATATCCGTTGATCCAGAATGCGGAGACACCTGGAATTACAACAGATTATGAGGTTGGCGCCAGGTTGCTGAATGAAATGAATCAGTGTACCGATGGAAACAATGACTTGTCAAAATTCCCCAAGGTGGCTTTTTATGGCGTTGAGCCTAAGAATAACCTGATGGCCAGAACACTCCTTTGGTTTTTTAAGTCCTCACAGATTCCAACTTATTTTGAAGCCAATGACGATCAATACCTGATTGATGCCTTTCAGGAGAATTTCAATAAATACTATGCTAAGTATACGGAATGGAAAAACAAGGAGATGAATTATCTGAATCTCTACAACGCCTGCAAAAAAATGAATAATAATTGCTTACAATATTTCGCACTTGCAAATGAAGCAGCCAAAATGAGCAACTACTGGCTGGAAGGCATTCAATTCATGCAGGGACTGGATGACAAGTATAAACGGATCATCGGCGCATTGGTAATAAAACTAAATAAAAAATACTACTGCATTTGTGAAGATCCGATTACCGGTCGAAAATCAAAAAAAGAGATCGCGCAACCATCGGAATGCATTAAGTCAGATCTGTGTGCGGTAGAGGGCGAACTCGAGATCGAGCGCATTGAAAAAGATTCAGACGGTGTTGTATTGGCAGAATCTGCGTCCAATCTTCCGGGAGCAACTTTTCCTCCACAGGAAATGAAAAATTCTTCCCATATGCAGGCCAGAAATGATTTAAGGTTGAGAGATGCGTTATACCTGCTTTACGAAGGCGGCACAGACATATTTTTTAAAACCAATCGAAAATAAAATATTTTTTAATAAACGGAGGACTTTAAATGTCCTCCGTCTTATAACAAAATTATGGAAAAAGCGCACTTTATTACTACACTGATTTTAATTGCAATATTAAATTTCAATTGCGATCCACTTGGTACAAAATGTCCTGACCCTCCCTGTGTTCCTCTGGATAAGAAAAGCAAGGGTATTGATACAAATATTATATGGCAATATAATCCTGATACGTTAACCAATGTTTGTGGTTCAATTGAACCTATTTTGTATAATAATACGATTGTATTCAGCAAAAGATTTGAAGGTCACGATGAAATATTAATGTTTGATAAAATGACCGGAAAATTGATTAATTCTTATTCAGATCTATCAAATCCTGATTGGATATCAGGAGCAAGATACCAATATAAAAACATTTGTGTAATTACAGACTGGTATAACATCTATTTCCTGGATCTTGAAAAAAATACCTTTCTGAATAAAATCAATCTGAGAGATTATTATTATGATGGTCAGCCACGGATTGGTGGATTTGGTGAATATGTCTATATACCGGTCGAAAAAATCGGCGAGCTAAATCAAAGTTATTCGAATACCTGGATCAGAATCAATGTCAATACGTACGAAATTAGTGAAGTGATGACGATTCAGGACAAAGGTTCATTTACAGCCGGATTTGAATCGCTTGCATTCTGGATCAGACCTGACGGAGATACACTGATGATTTTTCAGAACCGGCAATATGATTTTCCAAACCGTAACCGAAGAATAGATCTCTATGCCTATAATATGTCCGATCGTCGGATGGCGTGGAAGGTTGATTCATTTACCATCACGGGCAATACCAGCATACACCCGATCATCATCAAAGGCGACAAATTGTTTTTTCAGGGAAGCAATGAAGCATTCTGCTTTAACTGCGACGATGGCACTCTGATATGGAACAGGTACTTTCCCGGCGAAAGTTTTTTCATTACAAATGCAATTCTGGAAAAAGGTTTATATGTTTTGAAAAGCGAAACCAAACTGATGATTGCACTGGATGAAGCCACTGGAACAACCGTCTGGGAGAATCCCAATGCCGGAACGTCCTCTTCCAATATGATATTTTATAAAGATCATGTATATTATGAAACAGGACAACATGGATTAGGCGTCCTGCGAAGATTGAAAATAAGTGATGGCCAGGAAGACTGGACTTATTTTTCAAGCAACTATGCACAACACCTAAATGTATCTTTTGGTCCATCGGGCATCATGATTGACCCTGTAACCAATTATATCTATGCCAATGACCGCGTGTATCACATGTGTATCAGAATACCGCAATAGATTAAAAGACTAAAGTTAGTGCTGCGAAGAAGAATCTTGAATTTCAGAGACCTATTCTACTTGGTTGTATTTATTCAATGACTCCAGTCATGTGAATGGATCTGTGTACATGCAGCAGTAAGGAGGTCAATGGAGCAAGCCACATCATCCATATTCACCATTTCGATAACCTGGTGAATATGCCGCGTTGGAATAGATACCGCGCCTGTGATACATCCTGAGCCGCTGGTCTGAACAGCCCCTGCATCGGTTCCTCCGGCAGGCAAAAGTTCCGGCTGCCAGCGGATATTTTGCTTCTCTGCAAGAAGTCGAAGAAACTTTACCATCCGGACATCACAGATGACACTGCTGTCCATGATTTTAATACCGGCACCCTGCCCGAGCCTTGTAACCATTTCATGGGGTTGTGCTCCGGGTACATCAAATGCGATCGTGGTGTCAATGTTAATCGCAAAAACAGGATTTAGCTGACTGGCCAAAGTCTTTGCCCCACGAAGTCCAAGCTCCTCCTGAACCGTAAACACTGCAATAATTTCACAGTGAGGCTGCTCTGCTTTCAGGCGTTCAAGTACCTGAAGCAGGGTGTATACAGAGATCCGGTTATCCAGTGATTTGGCATTGACACAACGACCCATGACGACAAGATCTCGCTCTCTGGTTACAGAATCTCCGACACTAACCAGTTCATCCAACTCTGTTTTGCTTAATCCCGTATCAATAAAATAATCTTTAATCACCGGCACTTTGTTCCTTTCCTCGGGACCCATCAGATGGATGGGCTTGGAACCCATAACCCCCAACACATCTTTGCGGCCATGGATCAGAACACGCTGGGCTGTCAGGGTTTTCGGATCAAAACCGCCAAGGGGAAGAACACGTATAAATCCCTCATCATCAATATGTTGTACAATGAATCCGATCTCATCCATGTGCGCTGTTAAAAGCAACTTCGGTCCGCCCTGGCCCTTCAACACAGAAATAACATTACCCATCGGATCGATCCGTGTGTCATCAGCCAACGGCTTCAATTGATCAACTATATAATTTCTGATCGGAGATTCAAATCCGGGGGCACCCGGTATTCTGCACAGGGCACTTAGCAAGTCAATATTCATACCATTCAATCTGTTGCAAAGGTATTGTCAACAGACCGAATTAGATGTTGAAGGGGACATTCCGCTAAAGCTTTTTTGTCATCTTTACACTTCAAAAAGTTCCATTGGCAGCCATTCGATCTTTAGCCAAAGAAACCATCATCTACGGATTAAGCTACTCACTGGGCAGAGTAGTCAATTTTCTACTGGTGACTTTTTACCTGACCCATTACGTCTTCACGGCCAAAGACGGCACTTTGTCCATTTATCAGGATATTTATTTTTATATCGGTCTTCTGCTCGGCGTGCTTACACTTCGAATGGAAACAACGCTGTTTCGTTTTACCGATCAAAACCAGGACAGTAACCATTTGTATGCACTACTGTCTCAGCTCGTCATGTTGACATGTTTGGTTTTTCTAGTCGTGGTCATGGCAGGCAGAGCACCATTGGTACAATTCCTGCAATACCCTGCAGCTTACACGAACAGTCTGTTGCTGGCAGCGCTGATTCTTGTATTTGATGTATTGTCTTCATTACCTTTTGCCAGACTGCGTTATGAAAAAAAATCTATTCGCTATGCCTGGATCAAACTCTCCGGTATCGCCATCAATATTCTTTTGGTATTAGGTGCGTTCGCAATTTATTTTTCAAACGCCGAGATCCAAATGATGCCTAGTGCTGATAAAATATTCTATGTACTTGCCGCCAACGCAGCCTCAAGTTTTCTGACGCTCCTTTTCCTTTTTCCGGAGATAAAGAACAGTTTTCTCAAAGCAGACTGGTCTAGGACCGGCAATATCCTTCGCTATGCATGGCCTTTGATCCTGATGACGCTGGTCTATACCGTAATACAGAACGGATACACCAGTTTTTTGAAATACCTTTTACCCGGTACCAAAGCAGAAAACCTGTCAAGCTCAGATGATCTCGTGGCAGTCGTCAGACTTGCCGTCATCATGAATATTTTTATAACTGCTTTTAATTATGCCGCAGAGCCTTTCTTCTTTCGGCATATGAATTCAGGCAATGCACGTCAGACCTACGCCAGACTCAATCTGTTTTTTGTGATTGCGTGCGGTTTTATTTATATCATGACCTGTCTTAATGCTGACCTTGTGTCATACCTTGTTGGTAAATCATTCCGTACTTCACTATATCTTCTTCCAGTATTTCTCATGGCCAATATTTTTGCAGGAATTTTTACCAATATGTCATCCTGGTATAAGCTCAGTGACCGTACCGGACAAGCAGCCCTGATCAGTCTCGCAGGATTTGTATTAAATCTTTTGCTATTTGTGTTGCTGGTTCCCAAATTCGGAAAAGACTGTTCGGCGTGGATCAGTCTGGTGGTCTATTTCGCAATGACCGCTTTGTCCTATCTCCAGGGCCAAAAGCATTTTCCTATTCCTTACGAGACCGGAAGAACACTTATTTATCTTGTGGGTTCGGTTTTAATTGTTCAGTTGACAACGTATGTATTTGATTTTATTTCCAACCAACTTATATTGAAGCTGGCCATTTCTTGTGTGATAGGCTTGATCTATCTTGTGCTGATCTACAAGATAGAATGGCCGCGCATGATGGAGGGAGAACGTGCTGATCAATAAACCTTCTACAGCTTTTGGAATAAATAGAATGTAGCTTATACAGATCGCATGGACATGATGAAGTCAGGACAATACGCAGAATGCCTGAATAAGTGAAGAGGAATTGATTCAAAAATTCCAGCAAGTCATTCCTACGGTTATTTAAAGATTACTTTTATGCTTATGCAATTCAGATGAACAGTGAGCAATTAGATTTTAACTCACCACCTCAATCAAATCGCACCATTGGATCATTTTTTAAAAATATTAAACTGCATTTCAATCTGATGATCTGAATTATTGGTAATCAGATCTCGATAAATGAATTCAACATAGATCTTAACCTGTGGCAGCATAAAATAATCCTTCAGGTCTGCAATTCCCGGAAACAAGTATAAATTGCCTTCCCTTTCATTGGGCAGTGGATTGGCACGACCGATCTGAATTTTACTGGAAGGCTTTGCAGGATCCTGGATATATACTCTGACATCTTCGACAAACTTATAACTGATCTCATTTCCGAGCTGAGGGGAGATGGTAAGACTTCTTGGACTCACCCGATCAATATTAGCATTTGTCAGTCCATTCGCCTTCAGAAAAGAAGTCCAGCCCGTAGGCACATCCATATCAATGACATAGGTGAGCAGGGTTCCGGATCCCGCATCGATCCTGAATGGACGAATAAAACTTAGTTTGAAATCTCCTTCCTCCGATTTGGTACAGGAGCTCAGACTGACGCCGATCAGCAGATATAAAAAGAAACGCATGAAATCAGAACGAAAACTCAGCCGGAGTGTTTTATAGCCAGGCCGAATGAGGCTAAAAAAGTACAGAATTCTGCTGAGGGTCACTATTTCGTTGATCCGTTAATCGGTCATGCTGATTTACGTCTGATGCCGGTAATGTAACCTGAAACCAGCCCTCAGGAATTTTATTAAAGTCACACAGTTCTTAACCTTCGCAGGCTTATTTTTGCGGCCTGTTTAAAAATTACAAACATGAATTTGCCATTTGATTTTGGTATGATCGAGGCTTATTATAAAGGCCTCGCCAACAACATCCGTCAGCTAAAGTCTGTGCTCAACCGACCGCTGACCCTAACGGAGAAAATACTGTTTAATCACCTCCATCCGGATTCAACCCTTAGGGACTATGCCAGGGGCAAGGACTATGTATTCTTTTCTCCTGACAGGGTGGCTATGCAGGATGCCACGGCCCAGATGGCACTTTTGCAATTTATGACCTGCGGGAGGAACAGGACTGCAGTGCCTTCTACTGTACATTGTGATCACCTGATTCTGGCAGAAAACGGCGCTGCGAATGATCTCGAAAGGTCGAGAGATGAAAATTCGGAGGTTTATGACTTTCTCAAGACAATTTCTAACAAATATGGTATCGGATTCTGGAAGCCTGGTGCAGGAATCATTCACCAGATCGTTCTCGAAAATTATGCCTTCCCGGGAGGTATGATGATCGGGACAGATTCCCATACCCCGAATGCCGGAGGACTTGGTATGGTGGCTATTGGCGTTGGAGGGGCGGACGCTGTAGATGTCATGGTCGGGATGCCGTGGGAACTGAAAATGCCCAAATTGATTGGTGTCAAACTAACCAATAAGTTGCAGGGTTGGGCGTCTCCTAAAGATGTGATTCTTAAGGTGGCAGGAATCCTGACCGTCAAGGGAGGCACCGGTGCTATTGTGGAGTATTTTGGCGATGGTGCTCGTTCCTTATCGTGTACCGGCAAAGGAACCATTTGTAATATGGGTGCAGAAATCGGAGCGACCACTTCGGTGTTTGGTTATGATGCCGCCATGAGCCGCTATCTGAATGCAACGGGAAGAGCCTCCGTCGCAGATCTCTGTGATCAGCTATACGAGCATCTGACGGGAGACTCTGAATGTTATGCAGAACCTGAGAAATATTTTGATCAGGTGATTCACATAGATCTGTCTGAACTGGAGCCGCACGTTAACGGGCCTTACACGCCGGATCTCGCCTGGCCGATCAGCCAGCTTGCCAAAGCCGTGAAGGAGAATAACTATCCTCCGGAATTGGAAGTGGGATTGATCGGAAGCTGCACCAATTCATCCTATGAAGATCTTTCCCGGGCAGCAAGCCTGGCACGACAGGCGGTCGACAAAAAACTTAAGGTCAAGGCAGAATTTACGGTAACCCCTGGTTCTGAACAGATACGTTTTACCATTGACCGGGATGGACTACTTGGTGATTTTGAAAAAATGGGTGGTGTCGTCCTTGCCAACGCCTGCGGACCTTGTATCGGTCAATGGAAGCGTCATATGACAGATCCTTCACGTAAAAATTCGATCATTACCTCCTTCAACAGGAATTTTAGCAAGCGCAACGATGGTAATGTAAATACACATGCGTTTGTGGCTTCTCCTGAAATTGTGACCGCATTGGCGATCGCCGGGAGAATGGATTTCAATCCACTCACCGATACATTGATCAACGAACTTGGAGAATCCGTAAGACTTGATCCACCTACCGGATACGAACTGCCCCCTAGAGGATTTGATGTCAAAGATGCAGGGTACGAAGCTCCAATTGAAGACGGTCGCAGCGTCAATGTTCAAATCTCGCCTGACAGCAAACGCCTACAGTTGCTTGAAGCTTTCGAGCCTATAACCAGCAACCAGCTCATGAACAACAGAGTCCTGATCAAGGCCAAGGGAAAATGTACTACGGATCATATATCGATGGCGGGTCCATGGTTGGAATTCAGAGGACATCTGGAAAATATTTCACGCAACTGCCTTATAGGCGCTACCAATTTTTTTAACGGGGAGACAAACAAAGTACTGAACCTGTTGAGCGGAGAATATACCGGTGTGCCAGATTCAGCCTTACAATACCGCAATGCTGGCGTGGGCACCATGGTGGTTGGTGAAGAGAATTATGGAGAAGGTTCATCCAGAGAGCACGCTGCTATGGAACCCAGATTTCTTGGCGTGCGCGCAGTCATCGTTAAGTCATTTGCAAGAATTCATGAAACCAACCTTAAAAAACAAGGCATGCTGGCTTTGACTTTTTCAGATCCTGCAGATTATGACAAAATACGTCAAGATGACTTCCTGAGCATTACCGATTTTAGTGCGATGAAACCAGGCAGTCCGCTGACCCTGAGATTGGATCACGCTGATGGAACATCCGAAGAAATTAAGTTGCTTCATACGTACAATTCACAACAGATTGAATGGGTGGCCGCTGGATCTGCTCTAAATAAAATTCGCAAAGAATTGCAAAATTGAATTTTCAGTGAAAAAGTTACTTCAATGAGAAACCAAAGTTTTAGTTTTAAGTCGTATTTGTTGACTAAAAAACATAAAAACTATGCTTAAGGAATTCAAAGATTTTGCAATGAAGGGTAACCTCATTGACATCGCGGTGGGTCTTGTGATGGGTGCTGCTTTTGCAACGATCGTGACAGCATTTGTTGACGGAATGTTTATGCCGCTGGTAGGAAAAATATTTCAAATTGGCGATATGGCCAAAGCTGAATGGGTATTGTCTCCAGAAGTGTTGGGCGCCGATGGTAAGGTTGTTACGCCACAGTCTGCTGTGAAATACGGTTCATTCATTTCAGCCATTATCAATTTTATTATTATAGCGTGGATAATGTTTATGGTTGTTAAGGCAGCCAATAAAATGAAAGGACCCGCCGCTCCTGCAGGACCTACTTCAGAAGAACTACTGACTCAAATCAGAGACCTTCTTAAGAAATAATTGCCGGTGCTTTTATAATACAGAATTTCTCTAATGCTTGCTGAATAGTATTAAGTGAGAAATTCTTTTTACGCTGATCTCCGGGATTATTCATGAATGCTTGCATACTAATGCATGATTGCAAGTTGGGATTTGACAAGGACATCAAACCCATTTAGGTATCGCCTCCTAAATGTTCGTAGTATTTGTCCGAGGCTATCCTTCTCAAACTCCATTTATAGTATGTTAAGATAACTTAATAAAAATGTGGTAATCTCACCCAAAGTTGTCGGCCCATTCCGCAGAATAACACATTACAACTTGCGAACTATGGATATTTCAGATAATTTTGCCCTTACAATTTCGTTTGATAACGATGAAGCCAATTTATCTTCTTCCGGTGCTGCTATTCATTCTGGCAGATTGTGGTCAGGGTGGCAAACCGATAGAAATCAGGAACAGTCAGGGCGTCATCGTTCAAAGGATCACCATAACCGGAGATACTTCGAAGGGTCGAAACGGAATCTATGAGAAGTTTGATGAGAAGGGCCGTCAGACCGAATACGCTGAATACAAAGACGGACTTCTGCATGGTGAACGGAGAATCTACGAAGACGGCAGGCTTTACAGCATAGAGCATCACAATGCTGATCAATTTGAGGGTCCTTACAAGGTGTTCTTTCCCAACGGTCAACTTCAGCTGGAGACCCAGTATGTCAATAACGAGATAAGTGGCGAACTAAAAGGATACTATCCATCCGGCAAATTGAAAGAAATAGTGCAGATGAAAGCCAATCAGGAAAATGGTGCATTTACGGAATTTTACGAAAATGGCAATAAAAAAGCAGAGGGCACCTATAAAGAAGGTGCTAAAGAAGATGGCCTTTTGTTGATGTACGATACCACAGGTGTTCTGATCAGAAAAATGGAATGCGCGGATGGAATATGCCATACCATATGGAGCCTCAGTAACACTAATTCAAAACAGGATAACCAATGAGTTTCAGATACCTCTTTCTTGGTCTGATGATCATCAATGTGAGTCGCATTGAAGCACAGGGAAACACCGGAGGACATTCTTCTTTTCAATTTTTGAATGTCTCTGTTTCACCACGGAATACGGCACTAGGATCAGAAGCCATTGCTTGGAAAAGTGCAGACCCCTCTTCATCATATTACAATCCCGCCCTGATCAACGATCAGAGCAGTAACCGTATCACATTCAGCCAGATGTATTATATTGCTGGAATCAACCTGGGTCAGGTCACATATACTTATCATCCGCTGCACACCGGACTTCAATTAATGGGCGGTGTTCAGTATTTGAATTCTGGGGCTGTTCCTACAACGGATGAATTTGGTACAGTGACAGGCAGTACGAATGCCAGAGAATCTGATTTTTTTATTGCGGCATCCAAAAAAATAAATGAACGTATAACAGGAGGCCTTTCAATGCACTATGTGTATAGTTCGCTAGGGATCTACTCCAGCGCTGCGCTTTGCTGGACCGGTGGACTACATTACAGCATTCCCGACAAACAAACTGAATTTGCTTTTGTAGTTCGCAACGCAGGTTTTTCATTTGATCCCTATCAATTAAACAGGGAAAAATTGCCGGTTACTGCGTCATTGGGCGTAGCAAAAAGATTGAAACACCTGCCTTTTGTTTTTCACATTACAGCACATCATCTTGAATACTGGAATGTCCGTTATGATGATCCGAATATCAATGCCACTGTTGATCTATTCGGTAATGTCAAAGAGAAAAGCGCTGCTAGTAAATTTACAGATAACCTTTTTCGCCATCTTAGTTTTGGAGGAGAATTCCTCATTGGCAAATCAGAGTCATTTTCAATAAGACTTGGATACAATCATCTGAGAAGAATGGAAATCAATATCAATGATTTTTCGCTCTTTGGTGGACTGTCTTTTGGCTTCGGATTTAAACTATATATGTTCAGATTCGATTATACCCATGCCAATTATCATTTGGCAGGCGGAACAAACCAAATCGGAATTACTGCTAATCTGAATTCTTTTTTTCACAAAAAGGGTGAGTTGTAGCTCAGTACATTTTGTGTTGAGTATTCCAACACTTTTACTTGATCGAGTCTATCTGATTAACCGGTCCATCTCACTGCAGAGATAAAGAATGTTGATATAGGATTCAATAAAATTAAGGCGAGCATCATTTTTGGCAGCATCAATTTCAATAAGGCGAAATATTGACTGTGTAAATTCAAGTGTATTCGCCTCTCCCAATTCTGATTTTTTCCTAATCAATCCCAGATGCTCCTCCGCAAGCGGCATCTTGTCATTCTGTAGATTAATAATGTTCTGCTGAAAGGACATTTTTGATTTTTCGGACTGAATGGCCAGTATTACTTCACGGCTCCATTGTTCCTTTTCGAGGTTTATTTGATCTGATTCGAGAGAATTAATTTTTTGCTGTTGCGCAGTCCGGCCACCATCATATAATGGAACGTTCATCGTCAGGCCCGCGGAAGGCCCGTAAGATTGATTAAACAGATTAAAACCTGCCTGGTTATTTAGTCTGTTATAGTGATAGTCTGCAAGAACGGAAATATTTGGGTAACGTTGCCTTTCAATCTCTTTTCTTTCGAGATTCTTGATTCTGGCTCGTAATTCGTAAATGCTATTTTGGATAGCATGATCCGGCTGATGCTTTTCATTGAACAAGGCATTAAGATCACCCAATCCAGCCGGCTCAATAAGGATGGTTTCTACGCTTGTTTGCTGATTTAATAATTTGCTGATTTCTATGAACGATTCGACAATAGCTTCGCTTTGATTTAATTTTAGCATGCCAATATCTTGCACATCCATTGCCGCTTCCAACCATCCGGCTTTTCCATTTTTACCTAGATTAAATCGGGTCTCTTCGAGCTTACGTCTTTCTAAAGCAACTTTTTCCTGTGAAAGAATTGTCTTTTCTGTATTCCGAAGACTGAGTATGCGATAATAAACCAGTGCAACATTGCGGTAGCATTCTTCAATTTTCTGCTGTAGTTCCTGGCCTGATAATTTGGCTATACTGTTGAGCCTGTCTTTGGTGACAAATACCTTGAAGCCATTCAGAACATTGTAATTCAACTGTACATTACCATTGATGGATTGCTGAACGGCATTGTTGCGGTTGATCTCCGTATTGTTGATAAACTTTTGATTGACATTGTTACTGACAACAGAGGGTGCTACATTCAGTAATACCTGAGGATATGCTCCGGCCCCCGACCATGAATCTGAAGTTTGAGCGATAGCCTCATCTATTTTTGCAATTCGGATACCGTAGTTATTGGTAAGTGCAATTTCAAGTGCCTTCCGCAATGTCAGCGTGTCCTGGGCATTTATACAGGTTACAAGAAAGCAGAACGCGTTGAAGAATAATTTATTCACTTTCGGTCTTTTTGGCTCGCGAGAAATAAGAATAGACGCCCGGAACGATATACAAAGTAAGTATCAGTGAGAACATCAGTCCTCCAATGATAACCAATCCGAGTGGAATACGGCTTGTACTTGCTGATCCAAATGAGAATGCAAGTGGCGTTGCGCCAAGAATCATGGCGAGGCTGGTCATCAGGATGGGTCTTAATCTTTGTGCAGAAGCCTGAATTAATGCTTCGAATTTTTCATATCCGGCGCTTCGCTTTTGATTGGCAAAATCAACAATTAGAATTCCGTTTTTCGTTACCAGTCCGATCAGCATGATCATCCCGATTTGTGAAAAAATATTAATGGTCTGACCGGTGATCCATAATGTGGCAAGTGCTCCGAAAATGGCCAACGGAACTGTCGTCATAATAATAAATGGATCTATAAAACTTTCAAATTGAGCCGCGAGCACCATGAAAATCATGATGAGGGCAACGACAAAAGCAAATCCCATTCCACCGGAACTTTCAACAAAGTCACGCGAAGGGCCGCTGAGGCTCGTATTAAAATCAGAACTGAGTATGCCCGAAGTTATTCTTCGCATCTCTTTGATTCCATCACCAAGGGTATAACCTTCTGACAAACCGGCACTGATTGTAGCAGATTTATAGCGGTTGAAATGATACAGTGTCGGCGTAGTGACAACTTCTTTTACGCTGACAACATTGTCGAGTGGAATCAGTTGGCCATTTTTACTACGCACGCTGAGTACTTTAAGATCACCCGGATCATCTCTGAAGTTGCGATCCAGTTGGCCGATGACCTGATATTGTTTTCCATTAAGTGTAAAGTATCCAAGTCTTCTGTTACTCAACGCAAGTTGCAAAGTTGTAGCGATGTCCTCCATGCTGATACCAAGCTCACTGGCTCGTGAGCGGTCTATCTCAATTTGTAATTCCGGCTTGTTGAATTTAAGATCCACATCAACGGAAGTCAGCACCTTGCTTTTGGATACAGAGTCCATAATAATCGGAAGCACCTTTTTAATCTTCTCAAGATCGTTGTGTTGCAGGACAAACTGTACCGGAAGACCTCCCCTCCGATTGACCGTTATGGTTTGGTCCTGGATTGCAAATGCCCGTCCTTCCGTGACAGACGCAATCCCCTTGCTGACACGTTGAACAATCTGCGCCTGTGTGGCTTTACGGTCCTCAGGCTCCTTGAGAAGAACACGCACAAAACCTGTATTGGCTGCCCCGCTTCCGGTAAATGTAGGAGCCGTGACACTGAGAACAATTTCTTTTTCAGGAACTGAGTCGAGTACCAGATTGGTTAGTTTTTCAAGAAAATTGTCCATGTACAAAAAGGAAGATCCTTCCGGTGCTGTCACCGCAAGCCTAAACTGGGATCGGTCTTCCATGGGTGCAAGTTCTGAGGGGATCGTTTTAAATAAATAATAAATCATGCCACCACACACCAGAATAATTACAAATGAAACAGCACGAAAGCGCAGGAATATCCGAAGACTTGCGGAATAAAAATTTTCCATTCTGGTAAAAAAGGGTTCAGTGATTCTGTAGAACCATCCATGACCGTGTTGCCTTGGCGAAAAATAAATATTGAGCACCGGTGTCAATGTCAGACTTACAAATGCAGAGACGAGCACTGCACCGGCCACCACCACACCAAATTCCCGAAACAATCGTCCAATAAATCCCCCGAGAAAAATCACTGGTATAAATACTACAGCCAGGGTGATAGAAGTGGCAATCACTGCAAAATATATCTCGGAGGTTCCTTCGCGGGCTGCCTGTAATTTGGACATGCCTTTCTCCATTTTTCTGAAAATATTCTCGGTGACAACAATACCATCGTCCACGACCAGACCTGTTGAAAGAACAATAGCCAGGAGTGTTAGAATATTAATACTGAATCCCGAAATATACATGATGAAGAAAGTCGCCACGAGGGACACCGGAATATCAATGAGTGGCCGTATCGCAATCATCCAGGATCTGAAGAAAAGGAAGACGATCAGGATCACCAGTAATATTGATAAACCAAGCGTCTCTCTTACTTCCCGAATGGACTTATTGATAAATTTGGCGGCGTCAAGTCCAAGGTTCAGTTCATATTCCTGCGGCAATGAAGTTTTAATCTCCTCGTACCTTTTATAGAATTCCTTGGCGATAGCTACATAAGAGCTTCCCGGCTGGGGGATCACTGCAAGCGCAATCATTGGTACACCGCTTTCCTTGAGTACAGTCTCTTCGAATTCAGGGCCCAACACGGCTTTTCCGATATCCCTAATACGAACTTCTGCACCACCGTTTGAAGCGATAATCAAGTTATTAAAATCCTCTTCTGTCTGCAGGCGTCCCATCGCCCGAATCGTCAGCTCGCTGGCATCTCCTGAGATTTTGCCTGAAGGCAATTCAACATTCTCACGGTTGAGTGCTGCCTGAACATCAGACAAACTCAGGTGAAATGCATTTAGCCTGAGGGGATCGATCCAGATTCTCATGGCATATTTTTTCTCTCCCCAGATCATTACACTACTTACGCCGGGTATCGTCTGAAGTTTTTCTACGAGGTTGTTGTTGGCATACTCAGTCAGCTCCAGATTATTCTTGGCGTCGCTCTTGATGGTCATGCTGAGGATCGGGTCGCCACTTGCATCTGCCTTATTGACTACAGGTGGGGCATCCAGGTCGTTGGGAAGATTGCGTATCGCCTGAGACACTTTGTCCCGTACATCATTGGCTGCTTCTTCAAGATTGACTGACAATTCGAATTCAACCGTGATATTGCTGTTGCCCTGGCTGCTTAGTGAAGATATATTCTTAATCCCTGCGATACCATTGATTGACTTTTCGAGAGGCTCCGTAATTTGTGATTCAACAATCTCGGCATTCGCACCTGGATAAGAGGTCCTGACATTGATATTGGGCGGATCAATGGCCGGAAAATCTCTAACCCCCAGAAATGTATAGCCGATATAACCAAACAGCAATATGACCAGGTTGAGGACAACGGCAAGTACCGGCCTGCGTATGCTTAACTCAGCCAGGTTCATTTCGCCGGATTAAGATTAGAAATACCAACCGGCATACCTGCCTTCAATTTCATGACACCGCTCGTGAGAATCGTATCTCCGGCACGGATACCGCTCAGAATTTCGACACGGGCAGAGTCCCTCATACCGACTTCAACACTTACAAATTTGACGGTTCCGGAGTTAAACAATGCCACTTGTTTGTCTTTGATTCTCGGTATGATACATTGGCTCGGAATGAGAATGCTTTTTGTTTTTTTTGCCAACCCCAGCATTACGGTGGCGTAGGCCCCGGGTTTGAGGTCTTTGTCATTGGCGTGATCAACCACGGCCATGACCTCGAGATTCTTATTATCATCATTCACATAAGGCGCAATAAATTGAATGGTTGCCTGGTGCGCCTTTTGATTCTGCTCAGTAAAAAAATTGAGCTTTGACTTCATTTTTACCCGCTGGGAATATTTCTCCGGTACTGAGAATTTTATTTTAAGTGGTGCGGTTTGTGTCAGTGTAGTGATGGTTGTACCCGTCGTAATCAGGTCTCCGGGACTCACCAGACGGCGTCCCAGTATTCCCCCAAAAGGAGCTCTGACTGTGTATTTCCTCAACTCTGCCGCTGCAATGAGAATATCAGCCTGAATACTTCGGTATGCCAAAAGAGCATTGTCATATTCGCTTTTGCCGATGGCACCTGCCTTGAGCAAATCAGCCTGGCGCTGCTCCGACAAATGAAGAATCTCTTCCTGAATCTTAAGTTTGTTGAGACGGGCTGCGGGCTCATCACTTCTTAGATTCAGCAGTATCTGGTCTTTGGTCACCAATTGACCGTCAGAAAAATTCAGTCGCGCGATTATTCCGCTGATTTCAGGCCGAACCTCAATTTGTTCAGCAGGAAGAATTGTGCCTGGAATCCTGATCTCTTCTTCCAGCGTAATATTGGATGCAACAAGCGCCTCTACCAGCATCGGTTTGGGAGGACCACCTGAAGGTGCTCCTGCAGTTGGAGAATCTGCTTTTCTTTTACATGAAAAAGACAAAAAACAAAAAACGATCAACAAGTAATATTTTGACATGAGCAGCAATGGACGACAAAGCTATACAATCTTAGCCAGTATGCAAGTTCAGTAAAGTTGATTTCATGCGGGGTATGTTGATTTAATTCAAATCGCTAAATGTCATATACTTCCCGATAAAGCCGAAAGTATTAAATACGGTTTTTGATAATAATAAAGTTAAATTGAAATCAGGATTCCTCAGGTTTTTCAATTCAGGAATAATTACCGGTAAAATTTTATTGGTCTAAAATTCAAAAGAATAATATCCGGAAATTCTAACGGTATGCCATCTGATTGAGGCGATGATCATATTTCTCAATTAACCATTTTCTTCCCGTTATTTTATCTTCCTTATCAATCTGGGTGCGAAGTTGTCTCCAGTAATGGATGTCTGATTTCTCGGGTCTGAGGAGCTTACGGGCATAACTGATAAAGTTCTTATAGTATTCAGTATGGTATCCAACATGTTTTTTCCTTCTCAGAAAAAGTTCCATGGATTCGATATGATATTGGCAAACTTCCAATTCATCCATTTCAAAAAAAATCCTGATCCGTTCGAGTCTTGTACTCAATTCGATCAGAGGATCACTGAACCCCAGATTGGCCAGCAACTCAATAGCTTTGCTGTAATTTCTCTGGTCGCTGAGAACCCTTGCTTTTTCAAGTTGATAGAATGAATCACGGTACTGACGCTCAAGGTTTAATTTATATCGGTCTAAAAACCGCAATACCCAATCGTAATTTTTCATCAGGATACCGATCTCAGCGATGTTGCGGTAAGTAAATCTGGACAGTTTGCCCTGATCCAGCAGAAATCCCTGATCAAGCCCGCGATTGTAAAGATTGAAGATCACTTCATAATATTGATCTGAGCCCTCATTGAGTTTGCGTATGCAATAATTTAGAATATCAATAAATGCATAGCGTCGTTCTTCTTCTTCAAACTGATCCTCATGATCATTGTATATCTCTACACAGCGCTCAAAATAATTAGGTTCAAGCGGATGCAGTATGGATTGATAATTGTAATAGTAAAAACCTAATACAGGAATATCAGTCCATTGCTGTTTTTCTATGTGCTGAAGGATTTCTTCAATAAATGGAAATGGCGTCTCTAGTTTGTAAATTGAATGTATCTGAAGTACTCTGCAACAGTGACGAAGTTTTTTGATACAATAAGCAATTTCAATAGAGTCTGAAATGTGCTTGATATTAAATTCACCCTGGCGCTTTTTGGTGACAAGAAAATCGTATTCTTCGAGTGCTACAGAATACTGATAATCATAAAATGATTCATTGCGAATTGGTGATCGCGATATCATCTGTTTTTGATCGTCCAGGGCCTGCAGAAACAATTTGTCTTCTGCGTGATGTCTGAAGAACCGCAGCGGAAGCCTGTGAAGGTGCTCATGTTCAAAACTCATCTGGCGAAGGAATTTTTCCACGTGACCAAAAAGGCGACTCATCAGCAATCGCATTCGCACATCCTCATAGGGCTTTTGACCAAATATGCTTTTCCAGATCTTTTGCTTGTCGGGAATACCGTTTTTATTCAATTCAGGCAACATCGCATCCAATACAGCGATCATATTGGGATCTGTACAGAAATAGTCCGAGCAAAGGTATTTCCTTAGCTTGTTGAGCTCTTTTCTGTCTAAAAGGCTTAAAATGTCGCGCAATTTCACAATAAAAAATAATTATTTGATGTACATTATTAATTATAAAACGCTCAATATCAGTTATTTAATTTAATTATATTAAATATATTGTGTACAAATTTAAAAAATTGTAATTTGCAATGTAGGTACTCTGTAGAATTTTTGTATTGTCAAATGGGCTTGACGAATAAAAATGAGGCGAATTATTAAAAATATCATTCTTGGACTTGGTCTGTTGGTGACACTCTGGAATAAGGCTTATTCACAGGATACTGTCAGACTTTACCTGATTCCGTCCCTCAGTGGAGATACGGTGCGCCTTCAATTACTGGCACGACAGTTTACCGGAGTTGATAAATTCTCCGTCAGTTTTAATTATTCACATACTGACCTTCAGTTTTCAAATGTCAACCTTCAACCCAATCTGAGTGTACAGAATGAGGTCAAGGACTCCGTATTTTTAAATTTTAGCTGGACAAACCCGAATGCTTTCCCATTGAGTTTGCCGGATAATTCAGTACTGGCTGAATTCAGTTTCGTAGTTCTTAGAAGAAATGTTCAGACCTGCTTTGACTTCGGAGCTCCAGCACGGCCAGCTGCATTTTTCACACCGCTTGGTGCATTGATTCCCGTTATTGCAGAAGGGGTATGCAGTCATCTTTTTGGCGGAGTAATTACAGGTCAACTTCGCCTGGATGTAAACCAGGATTGTATTAGTACGCCGGATGAACCACCCGCCGCGCAGCAGATCATTCGATTTAAAAGCGGAACCGGAGATTACATGGCAATAACCAAAGATGACGGAAGTTACAGTCGTTATCTGCCTTTCGGATCCTATACGGTGAGCGCCGGTGCTACATTGCTGACCCAGTCCTGTCTTGGACAGCAACCGGTTATCCTGAACGATCAGAATCTTCAGTTTGACTACTCTCCTGCCGTTAGTCCCAAAAGTCTGTGCCCACTCCTGCATGTAGAATACAACTCCGGGCTTCTGGAATGGTGCAAATCAGTCAATACCAGTCTTCGCTATTTTAATTACGGGACCGAACAGGCTGATAATGTCTATATTTTGTTAAGTCTCGACCCTTCGTTGACGGTTGAGCAGACCAGTGTTCCTTATACACTTTCAGGGCCTTCGCTGCTTCGTTTTGATATCGGATCAATCAATGCACAGACTGGAAGTCAGATCAATATCAGGCTAAAAAGTTCATGCAGTACGTCAATGCAGAACAGGACTGTACAGGGTATCGCCCGAATCTTTCCATCAGATTACTGCAGTCCGTCACCACTTTACAGCGGCGCTGAACTAGAAGTCACTGCATTATGCATCAACAACGAGGATGTATTTGAAATTAAAAATACTGGAACGGCTGATATGAAGACTTCGTTGGTCTTCAACACCGTAGAAGATGACATTATGCCGAATTTTGGCGGAAAAATAAAACTTGATAAAGGTGCCAGCGAAATAATTCGTTTCCCTGCTGATGGCAAAACCAGAATCATCATCGTGGATACGATTTCCAATCACCCTTACGGAGTGCATGCCAGCGCAGGCCTGGAAGGTTGCGGCACACTACCGAACGGCAGCGTGAGTAAAGGATATATTAATAATTTTGCGCAGGGTGATCAGCAGCCTTCTGTGTCTCGTTATTCTTCAGAACTGCACACCAACTCAAATGCTCCACTGCAGATTACCGCTTTGCCGGAAGGAGCTGGAAATTTTCACTATATTAATAAGGACGACAGAATCAATTATACTTTTTTGATTCAGAATACTGGCAACAATGCAGCGCACCGTGTTATCGTGAGAAATGTAATTCCGAGTGCTTTGGATATCAGCACACTCCAAATCGCACGGAGCGAGTTTTTGACAGACTGGAGTCTGGTTGATCAGAGAACACTTGAACTCGTGTTCGATCCGATTAATCTTCCACCTTCCGCTGAGAATGCAATATCATCAAAGATATACTTTAGTTATTCCATTAAACCGCAAACAGAAATCACCGTGAACACAGTGATTAACAATTCCGCTCAAGTGCTCATGGATAACGGCATTATCTCTAACAGTGATGTCGTCAGACATACTATTGGCAGTTTTATTTTCACCATCAGCTCCGATCCGGATTCTGAGCAGGATGATGTAAAGGTATATCCCAACCCGTCTTCTGGTACTGTTTACTTTGCGTGTAATTCAGAAGGCACTTATTGGCTCTATCTGTATGATCTGCAGGGTGCTTTGATTGAGATTCGGCCATTTAGTGGTAAATCGATCAGTACTGATGCGCTGGCAGCAGCAATGGAAGGAATGTATGCCTATACAATCTGCACGAAGGAAAAGCGAATTGCATCGGGCAAAATCATAATAAAGAATAAAAACTGATGAGTAGTTTCATCAGAAAAAGAGAATTTACAGGAATGTACTATCCTGCGTGCGATACTACAACTGCTATTCCCCAGGCACAAGATACTCATTCCTCTGCTGGCGAAAGTCCCGTGAAGAAGTGGTTAAATGTTAACCATACTGCCTCCCCGCAGTTTCTTACGAAGGCGCATTTTCAAGTTGACATATCCAAACTAGCGTCTTCAGGATGAGTAGCCAGTTTTTTTACATGAGGTTTAAGCTTAACTTAAAAAGCAGCCAGTGTATATTTTGAATAAAACAAATATACCTTGTGTTTCAATATAAATCAGACTACTCCAAAATGAAAATCATGTTACTCCAGAAAATCGGGCAAGAGATAGACATACTCTGCTAAATCAAGATTCCAGGAAACCTAAGATTTTTTCCGGAAAGGGTAAGGTTAACATAACTCTCCGGTAAATCCGCATGATAGAAGGCAATTTACAAAAACAAAGCGTATCCTTCCTAATTGAAATCAGCTAAAGTATTTTGTTTTGATTATGTGGTTAATCCTTGAATTCAAAGAATTCAGATCTCCGGCAAAGGCCGGAGATTTTTTTATGCTACTCTCTGCGTCAATTATTATGTAAGCCAATCCCGATACAAGGATGTATGAATGACCTGTATTCTATTGATCGTTCAATGGCATAGAATATTCAAAAAATTATCGTGCGGCGGCTCTCTGCAATCGGTCATTAATGGCAATGCCAGCCCCTTGATCCGGGACCCGTTCTGCTAAAATCAGGTCCAGTCCCATTTGATCCAATTCATACAAACCAGCGTAAAGGTTGCGTGCGGCTTCCATGAGATCTTCACCACCGGATAAGATAACACACGGCCCAAAATCAGATAAAATTTCATTTTTCTTCCAACACAGAAATCCAATTTTTTTCTCAGGTTTCGTACTTAATTCTTCCAAAAAATTTGAAGTGAGTTTCATTGGAGTGCCCGGAGAATAATGCTTGTCCAACATACCCGGAGCCGATGCGGGTAGACTTGAATGACCGATCGTGTTTTTAATTTCAACATGCCCGACCTTTTGCTCAATTCGTTTTAAATCTATTACGCCAAGTCGGTACAGAACAAGTCGTCCATTTTCTTCGCCAATAATCGTTGACTCGAGCCCTGACTGACATGATCCACCATCGAGAATATATGGAATGGTACCATGGAGTTGGTGATAGACATGTTGCGCTTTCGTGGGGCTAATGTACATGAATGGATTTGCGCTGGGAGCAGCCAGTGGAAAATCCAACGCATTCAATAGTTCAAGGCACATGTGGTGTGAAGGAATGCGGATAGCCACACGATCAGAACCAGCGGTCAGCAATCCGGATACCTTTGTTACTTTTGGTAATAGCACAGTCAACGGACCGGGCCAAAAGGATGCTGTAAGATCATTTGCCCAGGAAGGCCAATCTTCAACCAGTGAGCGAGCCTGTTCCTTGTTCGCCACATGAATGATCAGCGGATTGTTGAATGGTCTTTTTTTGATTTTGAAAATATTGCGAACGACATCTTCATTCATTGCATTGCCGGCAAGTCCGTAAACTGTCTCTGTCGGTATTGCAACGACCTGTTCCTTTTGAAGCAATCCTGCTGCATATGTGACGTCTTTTCCGCAAAGTGTTTCCAAAGGAAATAATTTGAATTGCAAAGTTACTGTTCAGACAGTATTGAAATCATAGATTTAGCCAATAGACAGCTTTTAGAACCAGCGCCTGGTCTTTTTGTGTCAGAAATCTGGTACCCGGCAATAGTGATTGCGCATAGGAATTGTTCGTATACACTAGATACAAATCACTGACCGGTGCAAACCGCCATTGTATCCTTGTATTAATATTGAAATTATTGATTTGCGTATTGTATTGAAGAAATGCAGTCAGAAAAAGATCACGGCGAAACGCCAAGTCTAACCTTGGACCTATCAGGAAGAAATCAGCAGAGGGATACGGATGATCCTGAGTAATGTGATAAAAATTGTAATTGATCGATACCGATCCAATTGGCTTGATTCTGTATGAAATATTACCATCTACATTAAATTGCCTGCCACGATAGTAACCACCGTAATTCACTTCCAGGGATCCCTGCAGGTCATGAATGCTTCCGGTAGCAGCTTCGGCATGCAGACCATGTGTCGTATAACGACCTACCGGAAGCTCTGATTCACCATTATTAATCAGTCCACCGGTCGGATCGAATGACTCATACAGATACGTGGACTCATTGTATACACCGATATTAAAATGACTTTGCTCATTGAATTCAATTTCAACATTCGGCGTAATAAGATAATCTAGAAGTTGCCACGACTGATTGAGCGCATGTTCTAAAGCTACCCCGATTTTAAGCTGGCGAATTTTTTTGGAGTGCGTTAACCAGTAATGATAATCCGCTCCGGAGACAAGCCCAATGTAACCTGTCCTTGGAACAAATCCGGATTCCGCTGTATAGAATGAATCTACACTGAAAAGACCCGCCCTCACTGAATACCTTCGAACATCATAATTAATAAATCCTGCCAAAGACGAACCTTGCGCTTTGTGCAGGGGAGAAAATGACCGGTGATAGTATGCTTCTCCTTCCCATTTGTTGTCTTTTGAAAAAAGATTGTACTCGAGACCTGCAATCCGGTTATAGGCGGCCGAACCAATTGGAAGTGTTGGAACCTTGCTGCTTGAAAAATTTTCCTTATCAACAAATATTGCTGAAATGGCGGACCTGCTGAAAATCTTATGTTGCAGACAAACAACGCTAATATTGGATGCTGGAAGAACGTTTGTACTGTCCCATGATTTTTCACTGATTTGCATATTCATGGCACCAATCCTCAGGTTATTGGTTAGTTTTCCACTCAGACGCGCTCCAGCAAAAATGGGAATACGCGCACTGCGCTCATGAACTGGATCATAGGCGATTCCAAGCCTGCGGCTGAAAAAAGGCCTGGAAATGGGAAACCCAAAACGGCCGAACAAGTCCTGATTCTCAATAAAAAACTGACGGGTCTCCGGATAGAATAATTCAAAGCGACTGACATTGGCAAGCTGCTGATCGGCTTCGACCTGGCTAAAGTCTGGATTAAGTGTCAGGTCCAGATTAAGTCCCGGCGTTATGGCTATTTTAGCATCCACACCAGCATTGGGTTTGAGGCTTTTTTCGACCCTCTGCAACATTGCGTCTTCTGTCCGGATATGATCCGCAATAAAGGTTCCGGTGACATAAGGAATAATTGAGATATTGCTCGCGAGTGCTGGTGGTGGGTCAATCCAGATCAGTTCGCCTGCAAAGGCCAAACTCAGTGGTTCATAGATCGATGGTACAGGTGACCAGCTATTCTTTTCAAAAGCCCTAATTTTGGTTCTCACAAAATTGACTTTCCAGACATTCTGTGCCGTAACGGAAGGTTTGTACCGTAGGGATTTAAATGGGATCGCAATCTCTGCATCCCAATGGTCCTCATAACTCTTGACGCGGGAACTCCAGCGATTATCCCACACGAGGCTGAGGTTACTTCCCTCATTGATCGTTCCTTCACGCTGGACGTTGTATGGGCTGACGCTAAATACAAAGCCATTGAGACCGTCGCGGAAAGGATCAAAGACAATATCGATATGATCCGTTTCGTCATCTTCGTAATCTCTTTTCATACTGTTGGACACATAGTCTTCACGTCTTTCAAAACATCTGATGCCGATGTAGATTTTTTCCTGATCAAAGACCATACTGACTTCGCTCTGCCAAATACTGCAGGCTGTATCTGTGGGATAACACATTCTGAAGTTGGAGACCATCTCCGCATGAGCCCATTCACTGTCATCCAGGATTCCATCTAGCCTGATGCTTCCGTTGATCCGGTGTATTTTGATCGTGGGAAGGGTTTCCTGGGCCCAAAGCATCGCTGAGCATATTACCAAGAACATTAAATAGCAATATCTCAAGTTCATCGGGCAATATTACGAAGTGCTTCGTATATTGAATTCAATTTGATCCCTTTACCTGGAAAATAAGCTCTGAATTTATGCTTTTCAGAAACCAAAGAGCAGATCTCTGCGTTTAAGGGTCAACAAATAAAATTTGCTCAATCATGTGGATAACCATTGCGCAGCTATTACTGAGTCTCAGCATACTGGTCATATTGCACGAGTGTGGCCATTTCTTTCCGGCGAAGTGGTTTAAGACCCGTGTCGAGAAATTCTACCTGTTTTTTAACCCCTATTTCAGTTTGTTTAAAAAACAGATCGGAGAGACAGAATATGGTATTGGTTGGCTTCCCTTAGGAGGTTATGTCAAAATTGCAGGCATGGTCGATGAAAGTTTTGATACAGCTCAGCTTCAAAATGAACCTCAACCCTGGGAATTTCGCTCCAAACCAGCCTGGCAACGGCTAATTATTATGATTGGCGGCGTGACCATTAACTTTATTCTGGGATTTTTCATTTTCGCAATGCTGCTCTGGAGTAAAGGGATTGATTATATCAAGACTGAAGATCTGAAGTATGGTATAACCACCGACAGTGTATCGAGAACCATGGGATTCCAGGACGGCGACCTGATTGTCGGAGTACAGGGAGAAAAGCTGGATCGATTTGATCGCAGATCTGTTATTCGAAAACTGGTTTTTGAAGACAAGCACATTGTCAATCTGCTCCGGGATGGACAACCCTTGGATCTTGCCCTGACCGATGAGCAAATCGCCTTTTTTACAAAATACGACAGTAAAGATTACTTATTGTGGGGACCACGAACCATTGCCAGGATTAAAGAGGTCACTGACGATTCACCTGCTAAAAAATCCGGTGTGATGGCAGGTGACCGGATTATCGGCATCAATCAATCAGAAGTTATTTATGTCTCTGATGTAAAAAATTACTTAAGTAAATCAGAAGAACAAAATTTTAACTTAAGCTTACTACGAGGCTCCGATACGATCAATCTAGCCTTGTCTACGCAAGATAAAAAGATGGGAGTTTATTTTGAGACCCCGGCTGATCAGCTGATAATCAGCAAAGAAAGCTTCACCTTTCTTGAATCCTTACCGAAGGGCGTCACCAAGGGTATTGATCTACTATCGGATCAGCTCAAGGCATTCGGACATATGTTTGCCGGCAAGATCAAGGCAAAGGATTCATTGGGTGGATTCGCAAGCATCGCCGGAATGTTTGACAAGACCTGGGACTGGCCGTCTTTCTGGCATACTACTGCTATCATTTCAATTATTCTTGGCTTTATGAATCTACTTCCGATACCTGCGTTGGATGGTGGATACGTTTTATTCCTGCTGATTGAGGTTGTCACTGGTAGAAAAGTTAGTGACAAGTTTATCGAAAAAGCGACGATGATCGGATTTATCCTCTTACTTGGTCTGTTGCTTTATGCCAACGGACTCGATGTATTGAGACATTTTGGTAAATAATGTCATCGGAGGATTACTTCTTGTATTTTGGTATTCCTAGAAAGTACGCCATTGATCAGGCAGAACTTCGAAAAAAATTTTATGCGCTAAGTCGGACATTACATCCTGATTTATCCACAAGTTATTCTGAAGAAAATGATCACCGAAGAATATCTCACCATAACAACGCTTACAAGACATTGTCTGATCCCATCTTGAGGCTTCGACATATACTGGAACTGGAAGGAGTTACAGCATTACTGGAAAAACAGCCCGCTTCTGACTTTTTATTTGAGATGATGGAAATCGGGGAGGAAATTTCGGAATTTACTTCAGATCAGGGGAAAAAAACAGATCTTGAGAAAAGACTTCAAAGAATGAAGCAAGAATCTGACGAGAAGGCTTTGAAGGCCGTTCACCGTTATGATCTTGGAGAAGGCGATGCATTAACACTTGAGCAGTTGGCTGACTGGTATATTCAACAACGATATCTGAGGAGACTGACGATGACACTTCGCGGAAGTGAAGAAATGTAATATTATTTACTGAATTAGGCATTTAACTTACTCTAAGCATTTTATAATAAGCAGGTTTATGCTTTACCATTCGAATCATTAAGTTGTCGAAAATATCACCATTCATTAAATGCCTATTATATCTGTAGC
>JAIBCI010000050.1 GCA_019694255.1 Saprospiraceae bacterium | reverse complement strand
TAAAGATATTAATATAATTATATGCAGAGTAATATTGAGATGAACTATCTTCTAACTGTCCTTCTCCATGAGGAGGAGGTGACAGACCATGATCATGATCATGGTCATGGTGGCAGTTGCTGCGGCTCCTGCAAGAACAACAGCAAATGTGAATCCGAGAAAGCAAAGTCCGCAACAGGTCAAAGCGAACCAGAGCTCACTGAAATAAAGTCAAAATAAGCATTGAAAGCAGGGGTTCCGGTTGCAGTTGACTGTTATCATTGCGGCGAGGCGCTCGCGGGCAGTGATATCCATACCGAAGGCAAGTATTTCTGTTGTCAGGGATGCATGACCGTATATCACATTCTGGAAGCGCATGACCTGTGTGCCTATTACGATCTGAACCAGAAGCCAGGAACCACCATTCAGCGCAATTCATCAAATAATCGCTACCAATTTCTGGATCAGAAGGAAATTGCACAGCGCATTATCAAGTTTGAAAGCCCTGAAGTCTGTCAGCTCAATTTATACATTCCCCAGATTCATTGCAGCAGTTGCCTTTATCTTCTTGAACGGATAGGTCAATTGCAAAAGGGCATACTGGAGTCACGTGTCAATTTTGAGAAAAAGGAAATTTTCATTTCCTACGACCCCCGATTAACCAGTCTGCGCGAGGTCGTCGAGACCCTTAACAAGATAGGGTATGATCCTCATCTATCGCTGTCAGGCGAAACTACAGGACGTGGGACCTATGACAAGGAAAGATTGATTAAAATTGGTCTTGCGGGGTTTGCCTTCAGTAACATCATGGTCTTCAGTCTTGCAGATTATTTTGCGATGCTCAACGAGATTGATCCGATGATCAAGAGCAGCCTGCAATGGTTTTCACTCGTCTTGTCCATTCCAGTACTGTTGTACGCTGCTTCAGAATTCTTTACGAGTTCATACAAAGCCATAAAAAGTGGTTTTATCAACATTGATGCACCGATTGCGCTTTCGCTGCTAATCACCTTTGGACGCAGTGTCTATGAAATAACAGGCCATCACGGCAGCGGATATCTGGACAGCATGAGCGGAATTGTTTTCTTCATGCTTGTTGGCCGGTGGTTTCAATCAAGGACGATTGCTTCTCAATCCTTTGATCGCGATTACAAATCATTTTTTCCAATGGCGGTCACCAGGCTCGTCGAAGGAAAATATATTCCGACTGAAGTCAATGCCATCTGTGAAAAAGATGTCATCGTCATACACAGTCAGGAAATCATTCCTGTGGATGCCATGCTTTCCAAAGGACGTGCTGAGATTGATTACAGTTTTGTCAACGGTGAAAGCACCATACAGCATATCGCGCCCGGACAAATCATTTATGCCGGTGCAAGACAGACCGGCGGGCAGCTTGAAATGATTGTTGTCAAGCCGCTGGCACAAAGTTATCTGACCGGATTATGGAATAAAGCCACCGTCCGAAAACAGAAATATTATGAAGATCAGTTTTACGATCGTGCAGGCGCTGCATTTGGCATCGCAGTGCTTGTAATTGGTTTAGCATCTTTTGCCTATTGGTTTATGCGTGGTGATTCACAGCGCATGTGGAATTCTATTACGACAGTTTTTATCATTGCCTGCCCCTGCATACTTTTACTTGCGAAGACCTACACTTACGGATTTTTTCTTTCGGCCTTGAACAAGGCTAATATATATCTCCGTTCAGCTGAAATTTTACCCTTATTCAGCAAGTTGGGTCACATTGTCTTTGACAAGACGGGGACACTAACCGATGCGCGTTCACATCATGTCCGTTATTACGGCCAAAAGTTGGAGCGCAGCGAATTGAAGATGATCGCCCGACTGGTCAAAAACAGTACGCATCCGCTCAGTCGTGCCATTGGTGATTTTATAAATATTCAGGATAACGGACCCGTAGAACATTTTAAGGTTTACCGTGGTGCAGGTATCGAAGCATGGATTGATGAACATCATGTGAAGATTGGCAGCAGTGAATTTGTGACTGGTACAAAGTGTAAAAAATCACAAACACAGGTACTCCTGATGATTGATGGCAAGCTCACCGGTGAATTTATTATTCACAACCAATACCGTTATGGTATTAGCCGAATGCTAAAAGGCATTCATCAAAAATACAATGTCAGTGTATTAAGCGGGGATCATGACAGAGAAGCCGAACGTCTCAGCAAACTCCTGGGTCCTGAGGCTAAATTATTGTTCAGACAGGATCCCGAACAAAAAAGCAGGTACATTCAGGCGATACAAGCCGAACACACTGTGGTGATGATGATCGGTGACGGACTCAATGATTCCAATGCCCTGCAAGCTGCGGATCTCGGCGTAGCTGTTATGAATGGAAACGCGGGTTTCACTCCGGCTGCCGACATGATCATGGAAGCCGGGATGATCAGACATCTACAGCAAATCATCAGTTTTGCCGGACATTCTTCAAAAGTTGTAAGGATCATTTTTACACTGTCCGCCATTTATAATATTACCGGACTATATTTCGCGGTACAGGGTCTATTATCTCCTGTGATCGCGGCTATTCTGATGCCACTTACTTCGCTGACCATACTATTGCTGAGTTATGTTTCCGTGCAATGGTTATCTTACAGGCATCCATTTGGCGAGAAAGTTAAACGTCCATTGATTCCTCAAAACAAAATGTCATGAGTGTCATCATCATTCTCATCGCGATAAGTATGCTGATCAGCGGTTCGTTCCTTATCAGTTTTTTTTGGAACGTGCGCAACGGTCAGTATGATGACCTTGATAGTCCTGCAAATAGAATTTTATTTGATCAACATAAAACAAAAAATGAAAGCAAATGAACCAAGAAAAATTTACGATCGATAACAAAATTCCCAGGCTATTCGCCATTGCCTGTGTGTTTTGGGGGGCCGTTGGAATGCTCCTCGGTGTAATCGCCGCTTTCCAATTGGCTTTTCCTGCACTTAATTTCAGCGATTATTTTCCCAACCTTGCTTTTGGAAGGCTTCGCCCGGTGCATACCAACGCCGTGATATTTGCCTTTGTGGGCAACGGTATTTTTACGGCAGTATATTATTCATTACCCCGACTACTGAAGACTTCGATGTGGAGCAATCTTCTGAGCCGGATACATTTCTGGGGCTGGCAGCTCATTATTGTTCTCGCTGCCGTCACGCTGCTTGCAGGATACACAACCGGCAAAGAATATGCGGAACTGGAATGGCCGATTGACATACTGATCACACTGATATGGGTAGTCTTCGGAATTAATATGTTCGGAACCATTCTCACTCGAAGGGAACGGCACATGTATGTGGCAATCTGGTTTTTTATTGCCTCATGGGTAACGGTCGCCATGCTGCACATTGTCAATTCGTTGGAAATGCCGGTATCGCTTTTTAAATCCTACTCATGGTATGCCGGGGTTCAGGATGCATTGGTGCAGTGGTGGTATGGACACAATGCCGTAGCATTTTTTCTGACTACTCCGTATCTCGGATTGATGTACTACTTCCTTCCCAAGGCTGCAGAAAGGCCCGTGTATTCTTACCGATTAAGTATTGTACACTTCTGGAGTCTTATATTTTTATATATCTGGGCTGGACCCCACCACCTTTTGTATACCGCTCTTCCTGACTGGGCACAGTCACTTGGAACTGCATTTTCGATCATGCTTATACTTCCCAGTTGGGGAGGAATGTTAAACGGTTTATTTACTTTGAGAGGTGCATGGGATAAAGTAAGGGAAGATCCCGTTTTAAAGTTTTTCGTTGTTGCCGTAACCTGTTACGGCATGGCCACTTTTGAAGGGCCTATGCTTTCTCTCAAAAACGTCAATGCCATTTCCCATTACAGCGACTGGACCGTTGCACACGTTCACATCGGCGCTTTGGGCTGGAATGGCTTTATGACTTTCGGTATGATGTATTGGTTGATTCCGAAGTTATTCAACACGCAACTTTATTCCAGGAAGCTGGCATCAATGCACTTCTGGATAGGAACATTGGGTATTATTCTATATGCCATACCAATGTACTGGAGTGCATTCAGGGCTTACTTTATGATGAAGACATTTACACCGGAAGGTCAACTTCAATACCAATTTATTGATGTTGTGCAGTCAGTGGTACCTTTTTATATCATGAGAGCTGTTGGCGGAACCATCTTCCTCGTTGGCGTCTTTGTCATGGTATACAATCTAATCAAAACGGCGCGTCAGGGTCGATTTGTTGCCGAAGAATACGGTGAAGCTGCTCCGCTCAGTGCACAGCACAAGCCAGTCTCTCACGCATTCACGCACGCTATTCTTGAAAGAAAGCCGCTTTTGTTGTTGGTGTTAAGCCTTATTGTAGTTGCCATCGGTGGAATTTTTGAACTTATACCCACATTTCTGGTAAAGGAAAATATTCCAACCATCTCCTCCGTCAAACCATACACTCCGCTTGAGTTACAAGGTAGGGATATTTATATTCGTGAAGGTTGCTACAACTGTCATTCGCAGATGATACGTCCATTCCGTTACGAAGTCAAGCGCTATGGTGATTACAGTAAAGCTGGTGAGTTTGTCTATGATCACCCATTCCAATGGGGTAGCAAACGTACGGGACCAGATCTCGCACGCGAAGGTGGCAAATATTCTGACAGCTGGCACTTCAATCACATGCTTGATCCAAGATCCATGGCTCCCGGTTCCATCATGCCATCGTATCCATTCCTGTTTGAAAAAGATATAGACCGTTCTACCACCATGTCTAAGATACATGCCATGCGAAATCTTGGTGTACCTTATCCGGCTAACTACGAAGTCCAGGCCAATGATGACATGGACAAGCAAGCACAAACGATTGCAACCAGCTTAAAGGAAAGTAAAATTGACATACCTAAAGAGCGTGAAATTATTGCGCTGATCGCTTATTTACAGCGTCTTGGTAAAGATGTTAAATTGAACAAATAAATAAATCCGGATCATGAAATTCATTACCTATTTAGAAAATATTTCAGGAGTCGGTATCTACCCGATGATCTCGCTGATTTTGTTTTTTGTTTTTTTCGTCGTTGTGACCTATTTCGTATTCAAAACGGACCCGTCACTGATTGAAAAATATGAAAACATTCCATTTAATGATTCCAACCAATAATTATCAAACCATTATAGTGTCCGATATGAAACTAATATTAAAATCCAAAATCATACATATCCTTGCAGGTCTAACCCTGCCGGTTTTAGTCAATGGTCAGGAAGCAGCCAAGGCTGTAGCAGATGCGGGAACAAAGAACAGCATCTCGACCTTTGGCCAGGACGAAATACTGGGATTTATTGTCGTCTTCATGCTTATCCCGGTTATTGCGATGGGTGTTCTGTTTCGCAACCTGGTATTAAGTCGTTACAAAGCCAAATTTGGAACCGGCAATAAAAATCAGACAATGATGACCCTTGCGCTTCTTTTAATCGCAGGCAATAGTGCTTCCGCCAAAGGACAGTCTGGCGTATTCGGGTTTTTCAGTGATTTCACTCCTATCACCTGGGTACTTTTGTTTCTTTTCTTTCTGGAATGTATTCTGATTACATTTTTTGCTATTCAGATTGGCACCATTGTAACGCCCAGGGTTTATGATCCAAACGCAGAACCGGAAGTGAACTGGTGGGATAAATTCAACGCATTCCGTCCGATTAAAGATGAAGCCAATTTTGACACGGGACATGATTATGACGGTATTCGCGAACTGGACAATGTGATACCACCCTGGTTTACTATAGCCTTTGCGCTAAGTATTCTTTTTGCAGGTGTGTATTTGTACAGATATCACGTCACCCATTCAGCTCCGCTGATGTTGCAGGAATACAAAGCTGAAATGGAAGCTGCCGCTCTTGAAGACAAGCAGAGGCTGGCGTCACAAGGAAGTCTCGTCGATGAGAACAGCGTAACCATGTTGGGTCCAGATGATATTAATTTTGGCAAAACAACTTTTAACCAGTATTGCACACCATGTCACATGAGTCACGGCGGATCATCACCTACCGGTGTAGGTCCTAACCTTACCGATGATTACTGGATCCATGGTGGTTCGATCAAGGATATTTTTAAGAGCATCAAATATGGATGGCCTGAAAAAGGGATGATCTCTTGGAAGGATCAGTTGTCTGCCAATCAGATAGCCCAGCTTGCAAGCTTCATCAAATCAATTCACGGTAGCAATCCACCGGATGCAAAAGCACCGCAAGGGGAATTATACAAGGAACAAGCAGCAGCACCAGTAACCGCCGATACGACAAGTAAGAAATCATTGTAAAATCACATGAAGAACACCGAAGAAAAAGAAATTTTTAGGGATCGGATCAGTACGGTCAATAAGGAAGGCCAGCGCAATTGGGTCTATGCCTTAAAACCCAAAGGCATTTTTTACAATTACAGAATTGCGCTTGCCTTTCTTTATTTTATTGTGTTCTTTTCTTTGCCTTTTATCAAGGTCAATGGAGAACCATTCCTTATGCTGAATATTGTTGAAGGCAAATTTATCTGGTTCAGCAAAATTTTCTGGCCCCAGGATTTTTTCATTTTTGCCATTGCGATGATCACATTTATTGTGTTCATCATATTATTCACCATTATTTACGGAAGACTTTTCTGTGGATGGGTTTGTCCTCAAACCGTATTCATGGAATTTATTTTCAGGCCCATAGAATGGCTGATCGAGGGATCTCCGAACTCACAAAAAAAACTTAAGGCGGAGGGTTGGACGGCGAATAAAATCATTCGCAAGACCCTCAAGCACACGTTGTATCTTCTGATCAGCTTTGCCATTGCGCATACATTCTTAGCCTATATTCTGGGCATTGATCAAGTGGTGAAAATTATCCGCGAACCACTTGCTGATCATCTCGTACTGCTCAGCGGCCTGATTATTTTTACGCTACTTTTTTATAGCGTCTTTTCTTTTGTAAGAGAAATTGTCTGCACTACAATATGTCCGTACGGACGACTTCAGTCCGTGATGACAGATAAGAATACCATGCAAATTTCCTATGATTATCACAGGGGGGAGCCCAGGGGAAGGTATCGTAAAAACGAAGTCAGGTCACAGGGTGATTGTGTGGATTGTCTCAAATGCATACAGGTGTGTCCTACCAACATTGATATCCGCAATGGTGTACAGATGGAATGTGTGGGTTGTACTGCATGCATTGATGCCTGTGATGAAGTGATGGACAGTTTGAATTTTAAGCGAGGGCTTATTCGTTATGCATCAGAGAATCAGATTCACGATCAGAAAGAATTCAAATTCAATAACCGTATTAAAGCATATAGTGCTTTGTTGCTCCTCCTTCTAGGCTTTATGGCCTTTCTGGTCATACGATTCAAGCACCTGGACTGTTACATTTCAAGAGTAAAGGGTCAGTTATACCAGGAGACCGCTACCGGAGGCATAAGCAATCTATTTGAAGCCAAGATTATTAATAAAACAAACCGCAGAATTCCCGTAACCCTGAGGCTGGATAATCTGGAGGGACATATCAAGATCGTAGGGCGTGACAGTTTTAACCTTGAAAAAGAAAAAGTCAACGATTTTACCTTTTTTCTTGAAATACCCGCTTCACAGATTCATGAAAGAAGCACGGACATTAACTTTGGGCTATACGAAGGCGAGGAACGAATCCAAACCATCAGAAGCAAGTTTTTAGGTCCGTTTAAATAAATATCATGAATTGGGGATACCGGATTATGTTGATTATTGGCCTTTTTCTGGCCATGTTGTTTTACTTTGTCTATATCGCATCTCAGCAGAAGAATGAGTTAATGGATAGCAATTACTACAAGGAAGAAATTGAATTTCAACAAAAAATTGATGCCTCCAACCGTCTAAACCAAATTTATAATAAGCCTTTAATAAGTCAGGAACAGGGGAATGTGAACATCAGAATTCCTACCCAGCTTGCCCATCATTTGAAAGACGGCAAAATTGAACTAATCCACTACAATGATCATGAAGCAGATCTTCACCTGACCTTTGAACCGGACAGCAGTGGTGCACAAGTATTTCCTTCATTGCTGTTTAAAACCAAAGGCCAGTACAAATGCCGTATTCAGTGGAGAGACGATTCCGGCAAATACTACAGGGAAGAGGATTTGCAGCTTTAGTCCGACATAATGCTTCTTCAAAGCTTTATTGTCGGTTTGATTATTGGTGCAGGTGGAAGTATGCACTGTGTCGCCATGTGTGGCCCCTTGGTATTGCGATATCAGTCAAGGTTAGCCAGAGGATCACAACAGTATCTTGCTTTTATAGCATACCACCTCGGAAGAGTCAGCAGTTATATTTTCCTGGGAACAATTTTCGGAATGCTTGGAATGAGTGTTGCCATATTGCGAGCCGGTCAGTTTTTTGCAATTGCGGCAGGAATTGTTATTATATTACTTAGCTTAGGAAAATACAATCCACACTGGCCAATCTTTCAGCAATTCAGTAACAAGATTGCCAAATACATTGGGAATGAAATTCTTACATCGGGCAGCAGCGTAACAGATTATATTGCAGGTATCCTGAATGGATTCCTTCCTTGCGGACTAGTACTCGTTGCTATCACAACAGCTGCAAGTCTCGGCACTTTGTCAGGTGCTATTGTGCTGATGGCAGGATTTGGACTTGGAACAATTCCTCTGCTTCTTGCCACAATCATTATTCACAGTGCTGTCAACCCATTCGCAAGGAGCCGATTCAGCCGTTTTTCCAATGCGATCAGTATCGTCATTGGCGTTCTACTAGTCATCCGAGGCCTTAACCTTGGTATACCCTACCTGAGTCCATATATTGACCAGTTCGACTTGCTCAGATCCATGGTTCATTGCAAATAAAATAGATTAAATAATGAATTTTAAGTGTAACATAATCTCCTTGACAGCTACCCGACCGTCAAAATATCGCATAATGTATAAAGCAATGATTCAGGTAAAATTGCCATCTCACTTTTTATCTGCCGCTGATTTTCACATTTTGCATTTTTACGAACTGTCGTGGTTAATAATTTGTCTTTCATAATTTCACCAGCTTTTGATTGGTCATTATTTTTTGAAATTTTGATTCTCAAAAGAAATAATGATATGATCAGATATATTTTTACTATTCTCTGACAGGCATTATTGCCAATCAAAAGAATTTCAATTCATGGTTATCTCTTAATTAATTTTTATCAATGGATGGCTGCATTTCATTTATCTGAAGTAAGCCCTGTGTGGCTTTTACAATCCGATTTTAGTTATGGTATATGCACTTCAAGTTTAGCTTGATGCTATAATCTGTTTTTACAGCAATATACTTTACAACCGATTCAAAAAGTATTATCAGTTCATCTTTACAAGATTAAATTGCGATTGAATTACTCTCTTCTTATCAGGTTGTTGAATGGTTGGCAGACTGAAAGTATCAATATCAGAAAAGGTATTTATGGCGTATTTACGACCATTACATTTCTACAGATCAAAATATATTGTCAACCGAACTGCAGTCGTAAAAATTATTGGCTACTAATTATTAAGAATAAAAAAGCCCGATTCATTTGAACCGGGCTTTTTATTTTCAAATCTAGCAAACTAGCTTATCTGCAATTAATTTATCTCGCTACCGTAAACTTCTTATTAATCAGTCCCTGCGTAGTCTTAATCTGCATGTTGTAATGACCTGGTATCAGTACAGAAGTATTTAAAGTTTCTCTGTAAAATCCAGCTTTTCTGAATCCACTAAATGGATTGGTAAGCACATTCTTACCGGCTTCATCAAATACCCGCACTTCAAGATCAGTATCTTCACCTAATCCGAGGTCTATTATTAGTTTTTCATCCGTCGGATTTGGATAGATGCTAACATTTAATTCGCGGCTACCTTCCACGCGAACACTGATTGTGCGGCTGTAGGTAAATTGTCCATTACGGTCAACCTGACGAATACGATAGTAGTACACCCCTGGTCTTACCATATCATAATCATCATGGTCATATACATGAATCTTATTTGCTGGTGCCGTGCTTGCTTCAACCTGGGCAATTTTAGTGAATGCTGTTTCACTTTCATGTCGTCTTTCAACTTCAAAATGATCATTGTTGAGTTCAACCCCTGTCTTCCAATCCAACTCAGTGAAACTTCCATTGAATCTGCCATCAAAACTTAGCCATTCCAAAGGCAGAACCTGGAACACAAGACCAGCATCTACAGATGGTCTAACATCACCTGGGTTGACGCGATAAGTCCTTGTTGTACCATAACCATTCGTACCATCTGCGTCATTGTCGACCTCATCACTTCCGGCATGTGCTACCGTGAAGCTTAGATTTGCTGGTGGATCAAATTTAACAAAGTAATCACCTTGGGCTATACCGTCCAGTGTGTAGTGACCATCAGCTTCTGTAGTTGATTCGGAGACGATTGTACCATTCAGTTTTACTGCCATGACTTTAACACCTTCCACCGGCTGTTCGCCTGCATCCTGAAGACCGTTAAAATTGGTGTCTAACCATACAAAATCACCGACCATAGCCTTGGTCTGGAATCCAGCACCAATATTAATCAGCATATTATCACTGGTTATAGTAAACTTACGTGTGGTGTTGACGCCATTCTCGTGACTAATATCACTGTCTTTGTCAGGATTACCACCTTTGAATGGCTCACTGGCTGCCAGATGACCCGGTCTTTCGAATCTGATATAATACATTCCTGGTTTTACACAAGGAAACTTGTAATAACCATCATCAGAAGGAGTTGCCGGATTCACTGCCGTGAGCAATTGAGCTACTGATACACCTGTCATTGCATTGACAAGATATACTTTCAGTCCGTTAATACCATTCTCATTGAAATCGAATACGCCGTCCATATCAGCATCCAGGAATACCCTTCCACCGATCATGCTACACTTCCAATAACCTGCATCCCATGTCAGATCATCTTCGCCAGGGCTGAGGAAGGTTGTAGCCGTAGTATGTACTCCATTACTTCCATCGACATCGCTGTCTTTAACATCATTGCTCGTATTTGCATCGGTCTCAACCCACATTGGATCCGCATCAAACTTAGCATAGTAATTACCTGGCAACAATTTAGTGAATCTGTAAAGACCATTGCCATCTGTAATGGTGGTTCGAACAGATAATTTGGTATCGCCATTGTAAAGAGTCACTTTAACGCCCGCAATTGGTTCTTCACCGGCTTCCTGCATTCCGTTTGCATTTCTATCATGCCAGGTGTAATCACCATAACTTGCCCAAAGAACCAGACCAGCATCTGCAGTACTATCCCTCTGACCCCAATCCAGGAAGATACAGTCTGTTATTCCAGCATCATTGGCGTCGTTGTCCTTCTTATCATTTCCTCCCTTATCTTTAAATGTAAATCCACATTTCTCCGGATCAGGATTAATGAATTTAACATAGTAAGTTCCACTTAATAAGAATTCGAAACCATACTCTCCATTCACATCCGTTGTATCCTTTCTGACGAGCGTATTCGTCTTACAATCATAAAGTTGAACTTCAACGCCTTTAATTCCGTGTTCAGTTATATCCTGAACACCGTTACCATTATCATCTTTCCAGACGTAATCACCAAGGTATGCTGTAACGATTACTTTTTCCGGATCATGGTCGTCTTCATCCTCATTTTCAGGTTGACCCTGTCCGTCAATAACATTATCCCATGGATCGCCAGGTTTGACATTACGCTCATACGGAGAATCCGAATTAGATTTGCTATCTGCATCATCATTATCTCTGACTTTTCCGTTGGTATCAATCATTCCTTTGACTTCACCATAATTCCACCATGATTCTACGCTAGCGCCAACAGGTACCTGCACCTTAAGTTTTAACTGGAATTGCATGCTATCGTTCGGATTTAGCGTGCCTACCTGAGTTTTACTCAATGTAGAACCAACCAGTGTCCAACCCGGATTGATTGCAGGATCGAAGGAATATCCAGCGAACAGGTAATCATTGACTGTTACGCTATTCATTATTACATTACCCTGATTGAAAACTGTCAAAGTATATGGAACAATCTCACCTGGAATGTAATATGGCTTTTTGTTCAGTACCCACTTTCTCAACGCAAGGTCTACGATCTGAGGTCTGGCAGGGTCATGATCATCTTCATCCTTGATACCATCACCGTCTCCATCATTACCATCATCATCAATAAAATTATCTGATTTGGTATCCGGAACTCCTCCCATATCATTGTCTGGTATCATGTCAAAATTAGAGTCAATATCCTTTGTGCGGACCACTCCGGTAGTATCCTTCGTACTCTTGATTTCGCTATAATTATCCCAGGCTTTAATACCTGAATAATTGACCAGTACTTTAACATATACAGTTACTTTAGCACTATCTCCTGGCACGATTGTTCCAGGATAAGTCGTAGTGGCCATTCTAGTTAAACTATTATAACTCCAGCCACCATTGAGTGCAACATCCCATTCATATCCCTGCGGTATGTAATCCACAATACTGATTTCCTTACTGGAAATATTACCCTGATTAAATATCGTAATTTCAAATGGAACTACATCATTATAATGAATCGGATAAGCTCCTTTGTAAATTTTTCTTAATGCAAGGTCATAGACTTCAATTCCGGCAGGATCGTGATCATCTTCTTCACCACCCTTGTCTCTGCTGAAAATATCATCATCTTTTACGTCACCTGGCTTGACTGCACGTTCAGCCGGTCCATCACTCGCAGGTCTGCTATCCTCGTCATCCAAAGAAACATCTTCTCCACGAGAATTAATAGTCTTGGATACTTCTGCGTAGTTGACCCAATCCATACGACCACCCTGCGTTTGTTTTAATCTCAGGACTAAATTGGTCGTCAGGGAACTTCCTGGTGCTAATGGTCCAGGAATAACCTTTTTGATATTCGGATATACTCCCGTCCATCCAACATTACCTGGTGCCAGGCTATACCCAATCGGAATGTGATCTGTCACTTCGACTTGATTCATTGTCACGTTACCCTGGTTAACAACCTGTATTGAGAATGTGATATCCTGTCCATACGCATAAGGTCCGGCAGTAACAACCTGCTTTCTCAATGCGAGATCAACAATTTCCACGTCCTGACAGACTGAATCGCGTTGATCCGGCAATCCATCATTATTTACATCCAGTGTAGATTCATTAAATAAACCTTCGCCCTTGCTTGGAATGCCAGGAAAATGCGTTCCACAATAATTGTATACTTCATCTCCGGCACTTGATACCGTCTGAAGGTCAATTTTCACATCAAGTGACAGGTTATAAGTCTGAATACCACCTGGATTGATATTCTGATCATTGGCAAAAACCCAAGGACCATTATTGGCAATGCTCACTGGACCCGGTGTTGCAGGATTACCCGAAGCGTCAGAACTCAGTTTTGCACTAACAATCTCAAAGTCATCATCCAGACCAGGATTATCAATCAGATCATAAGTTCCAACTGCACCTCCCCTGTTCTTAACCTCCACTTTGTACTTTACAGTGTACATTCCCAGACCTGTCTTTACAACGCTCGTAAAGTACTTCTGATGTTCCACATAAGGAAGGTCTGCGCAAACCGTATCCCGCATGTCTGCAAGTCCATCATTATCAAGATCAAGTCTCGATTCATTGAACAAGCCTTCTCCAGCAGTAAGTAAATTAGGATTTGCCTTACCGCATTGATTGTAAACCTTATCACCGGTACTTGTACTCAGGTCAAATCTGACATTTACAGCAATATTATAAGTATGCACGCCATTTGCACCAATATTGACATTATTGGACAGGTTCCAAGGTCCTGAACCTGCTAAGTTCAACGGTCCTGAATAACCTGGCGCATTGCTTGTAAAGCTCGCACTGGTAATATCTATGTCATTGTCAAATGCCGGGGCATCCGCTAATCCGTAAGTGCCGGCGGCTGTACCTATGTTGCGAACGATAATCTTGTAATCAACTTTAAAAGTCCTGGCACCTGTTTGGGTGGTACCAACAAACTGTTTTTCGTGAACAATATATGGCAAATCATAGCAAACAGAATCCTGTCTGTCAGGGGTACCATTTCTGTCAATATCCAACAAACTACGATTGAATAAGCCTTCTCCTACACGCGGAACACCCGGTACGGTCTGTCCACACGAACGCAAGATATTATCGCCACCAGAACCTGCTGCAAGGCTAATACTTACATCTACCGGAATAGTGAATGTCTGGGTTGTACCCGGGTTAATATTCTGATTCACGGCCAGTGTCCATGGCCCTGTTCCTGCCAAAATAACCGGGCCAGGATTGCCAGCATTACCCGCAGCATTTGAGGAATACCTTGCCGCCGTTATCGTAATATCATCATCGAAACCAGGCGCATCGCTCAGATTATACAATCCGGCAGCACCGCCAATGTTTTTCACATTGATTTTATACGTAATCTTATATTTATTGATTCCTGTAGAGACTACATTATCAATAATTTTTTCATGTACAATGTAAGGAATATCTGCACATACACTATCGCGGTAATCATAAGCGCCGTCATGATTTACATCTAACAAACTTCTGTTGAAAAGACCTTCATTTTCTCCAGGCATTCCCGGAGTTTGTGTACCGCATGATGAATAACGATCATCGCCTGTCAAACCGTCTTCAAGGTCAATGGCAACACCTACAGTAATCGTATACTTTTGGAGTGCTCCTGCATTGATACTTTGATTGCTTGCAAGAATCCATGGGCCAGGTACAGCCAAACTCGTCGTTGTGCCTGTTACAGAACTTAGATATTTTGCATTCAGCATTGCAATATCGTTATCAAATTTTGGTTCATCTCTCAAGTCATATTTACCTGTTGCACCACCAATATTCCGAACATCAATTCCATACACCACATCGTAAGTATTGACTCCGGTAGGGGTTACGCTGATAATGGTTTTGTCATGAATCACAAATGGAAGATCTGCACAAACGGTATCCCGCATGTCTGCAAGTCCATCATTGTTTAAATCCAATCTGGATTCATTAAATAGACCTTCTCCAGCTGTATAATGCGTAGAACTACTTCTTCCACAAGCAAAATAGACATCATCACCTGACGTTCCGTCAATTAAATCAATCTTGACGTCCACGGCTAGGTTGTAAGTATGTGTACCACCCGCAGCCAGATTGACTCCGGAGGACAATGTCCAAGGACCAATCCCTGCAAGGGCAATAGGACCGAAGTATGATGGTGCATCGCTGGTATAACGTGCTGCTAGAATGGCTATGTCATTATCAAATGCTGGTGCATCCGCCAATCCATAAGTACCTGTTATGGTACCAATATTCTTAACTGTGATTTTGTAGTTTACAGTATAATTTGTAGCACCGGTTTGCACCACACTTACTATTTCCTTGTCATGAATAATATACGGCAAGTCATAACATACCGAATCCTGACGATCCGGCGTGCCATTTTTATCCAAATCCAGCAAGCTCCTGTTAAACAGACCTTCACCCACTCTTGGAATTCCAGGTACTGTCTGGCCGCATGCCTTAAGCACATTGTCACCGCCTGATCCTGCAGCTAAGCTTACACTTACATCTACCGGAATTGTAAATACCTGAACAGCCCCGGCATTAATACTTTGATTTGTTGCTAATGTCCATGGTCCAGTACCAGCCAAAGCTACAGGTCCCGGATTTCCAGGATTACCTGACGCATTGGTAGAATATTGAGAAGCCGTAATGGTAATGTCATCATCAAATCCAGGCGCATCGCTCAGATTGTATGAACCTGTAGCGCCACCAATATTCTTAACAATGATCTTATAAGTTACTTTGTACTTATTAATACCAGTCTGAGTTACATTGTCAATCAGTTTTTCATGAACGACGTAAGGCAAATCTGCGCATACACTATCTCTGTAATCAGGCTTTCCATCATCATTAATATCCAGTAAACTCCTGTTAAACAGACCTTGAAAATCTTTCGGAGTTCCTGGCGCGGATGATCCACAAGCATCGTAATGATCATCTCCTGAAACACCATCTTCGAGATCAATTTTCACTCTTACTGTGATGGTGTATTTTTGGGTTGATCCGGCAGAAATTGTTTGATTATTGGCCAATTTCCAAGGACCAGGGATTACCAAAGAAGTTGTAATGCCTGTTGCGCTACTTAAGAATTTGGCTGAAATTTGAGTAATATCATCTTCAAATTCAGGTTCGTCATCAAGATCGTACGTGCCCGTTGCTCCTCCAATATTTTTGACATCAATATTGTATACGACATCGTATGTATTAATTGCTACCGGCGTAACACTACTAATCGTCTTGTCATGAATAATAAAAGGAAGATCAGCACAAACCGTATCCTTCATATCTGCCAGACCGTCATTATTCAAATCAAGTCTGGATTCATTAAATAATCCTTCCCCAGCTGTATAATGCGTTGAGCTGCTTCTGTTACATGCATAGTAACTATCGTCACCAGACACACCATCCAGCAGGTCAATATTAACTTTCACTGCCAGATTGTAAGTATGCGTAGCTCCCGCTCCAAGGCTTACATTGGTAGACAAAGTCCATGGTCCATTACCCGCCAGATTATTAGGTCCAAGGAAGCCCGGCGCATTGCTCGTATAACTTGCACTCTGTATATTTATATCATTATCAAAGTTTGGAGCGTCAGCCAAACCGTAATTGCCACTAACTGTTCCAACGTTTTTGACGTTGATCTTATAGTTTACAATATACGCATTGGCACCGTTCGGTACAACGCTTACAATTTCCTTGTCGTGTATGATGTACGGAATGTCATAACATACTGAATCCTGGCGATCCGGTGTGCCATTTTTATCCAAATCCAGCAAGCTCCTGTTGAACAATCCTTCTCCGACCCGTGGAACTCCAGGTACTGTCTGACCACAAGCTTTCAGAATATTGTCACCACCACTTCCTGCTTCGAGACTTACTGTAACATCCACCGGTATGGTAAATGTCTGTGTGGCACCCGCACTGATATTCTGATTGGTAGCCAATGTCCATGGGCCACTTCCAGCCAGCGCTACAGGTCCCGGATTTCCAGGATTACCCGCGGCATTGGTAGAATACTGAGAAGCCGTAATGGTAATGTCATCATCAAATCCAGGTGCATCGCTCAGGTTATAAGAACCAGAGGCTCCACCAATATTCTTAACAATGATTTTATAAGTTACCTTATACTTGTTAATCCCAGTCTGGGTTACATTATCGACCAGTTTTTCATGCACGATATATGGAATATCTGTACAGACACTGTCACGGTAATCAAATTTGCCGTCATCATTTACATCCAGCAAACTCCTGTTGAATAATCCTTCATTCTCTTTAGGGACACCCGGATTAAATGTTCCACAAGAAGTATACTTGTCATCCCCAGATACGCCGTCTTCAAGATCCAACTTAACTCTTACGGTCAATGTATAATTATGAGAGGCACCGGCTGCAATACTCTGATTATTTACCAATAACCATGGTCCGGGCACGCCCAGTGATGTTGTTACACCGGTAACACTACTTAACACTTTGGCTGAAACCTGGGTAATATCATCGTCAAACATTGGTTCATCCTGAAGATCATACTGACCAACTGCACCACCAATATTTTTTACAAGGATACCATACACCACATCATAAGTATTGACTCCAACCGGAGTAACAGATCCAAGTGTCTTATCATGGATGATAAATGGAAGATCAGCACAAACCGTATCCTTCATATCTGCCAGACCGTCATTGTTCAAATCAAGTCTGGATTCATTAAATAATCCTTCCCCAGCTGTATAATGCGTTGAGCTGCTTCTGTTACATGCATAGTAACTATCGTCACCAGACACACCATCCAGCAGGTCAATATTAACTTTTACTGCCAGATTGTAAGTATGCGTTGCTCCCGCTCCAAGGCTTACATTGGTAGACAAAGTCCATGGTCCATTACCCGCCAGATTATTAGGTCCAAGGAAGCCTGGCGCATTGCTGGTATAACTTGCACTCTGAATATTTATATCATTATCAAAGTTTGGAGCGTCAGCCAAACCGTAATTACCACTAACTGTTCCAACGTTTTTGACGTTGATCTTATAGTTTACAATATACGCATTGGCACCGTTCGGTACAACGCTTACAATTTCCTTGTCGTGTATGATGTATGGAATGTCATAACATACTGAATCCTGGCGATCCGGTGTACCATTTTTATCCAAATCCAGCAAGCTCCTGTTGAACAATCCTTCTCCGACCCGTGGAACTCCAGGTACCGCCTGACCACAAGCTTTCAGAATATTGTCACCACCACTTCCTGCTTCGAGACTTACAGTAACATCCACCGGTATGGTAAATGTCTGTGTGGCACCCGCACTGATATTCTGATTGGTAGCCAATGTCCATGGGCCACTTCCTGCCAACGCTACAGGTCCTGGATTTCCAGGATTACCCGCGGCATTGGTAGAATACTGAGAAGCCGTAATGGTAATGTCATCATCAAATCCTGGCGCATCGCTCAGGTTATAAGAACCAGAGGCTCCACCAATGTTCTTAACGATGATTTTGTAGGTGATTTTGTATTTATTGATTCCAGTTGTAACCACATTATCGATCAGTTTTTCATGCACGATATATGGAATATCTGTACAGACACTGTCGCGGTAATCAAATTTGCCATCATCATTTACATCCAGCAAACTCCTGTTGAATAATCCTTCATTCTCATTTGGAATTCCGGGATTCAATGTTCCACATGAAGTATATTGATCATCTCCGACCACACCATCTTCAAGATCCAACTTAACTCTTACGGTCAACGTATAATTCTGTGAGGCACCGGCTGCAATACTCTGATTATTGGCCAATAACCATGGTCCGGGCACGCCCAATGTTGTTGTTACACCGGTGATGCTGCTTAAGACTTTGGCAGAAACCTGGGTAATATCATCGTCAAACATTGGCTCATCCTGCAGATCATACTGACCGGTTGCTCCTCCAATATTTTTTACAAGAATTCCATACACTACATCGTAGGTGTTGACCCCAACCTGTGTAACTGTTCCGAGTGTCTTATCATGAATGATAAAAGGAAGATCTGTGCATGCAGTGTCTTTTTGATCAACTGAACCATCCGCATAGATATCAAGAATTGATTCATTGAAAAGTCCTTCTCCTGAACTAGGGTAATTGGTGATGGCCTTGCCACAATTTGTGTATTTGTCATCTCCGGTCACTCCATCTAACAGGTCTATCGAAACATTTACGCCAACCGTATAAGTATGGGTTGTATTCGCATTGATAGTCTGATTCGAAGCAAGAGTCCATATTCCGCTGCCTATTAGATTAACCGGACCTAAGTTTCCAGGTGCATTTGAAGTATAACTTGCACTGAGTATATTGATATCGTTGTCAAATGCAGTTCTGTCTTCCAGTTTGTATGTACCTGATCCACTGCCACTGTTTATGACATTAATGGTATATTCAACGAGATATTGGTTGAGACCTGTTGAAGTGACTTTTTTAATGGATTTGTTATGTGTAATTACAGAACCTGTAATACTTGTTACATAGTCCTCAACCTCACCATCTGGAGCGGCACCGGTTGGAATCATACTGGCCGCAGCATCTGTACTTAACCTGAATCTAACACCCAAATTCGTATTGGTCGCAGCAGTAACCGGGACCAGGATACTCATGTTAAGTGTCGAATTAGTACCCGCTGGAACAGTTATTGAAGTCATCTCTCCCGGATCTGCCAGGTTCTTGTTATTATTGAAATCAATAAACATTGTCAATTTGGCATCTGTTCCGGTCATATTCATTACCCTGACAGGTATTATTGCCGTATTACCGGTATTGAAAGCCGGTAAGGTTACACCCTCTTCATCATCTGCCGTAGATCCATTATTGTCATCTCCATCTGCCAAAGTAGAGGGTTGCCCATTGCCTTCTGCGTCAATGACAGTACCAATCTTCAATCCATCAACAATTTTGTGACTTGGGCCAACACCTTCGCCACCGTTGGTAAGATTAGTCGGATAAGATCCGGCACCGTTATTGGTGTCCTGAAGGTCACCATAATCATATCCCATCACAGTCGTAAGATAGTCTTCAACTTCTCCATCCGGCGCTGATCCGGTTGGAGACATACTCTTTGTCGCATCTGTTGATAATCTAAACCTTACTCCCAAGCTCTTATTGAGTACTGCATCTGCAGGAACTGGCAAGGTAAGGTTAACTACACCATTGGTGCCTGTACTTACGTTGGCGCTAACCATTTCACCTGCATCATTAAAATCATGATCCAAATTGAAATCTACAAACATCGTAAGCTTTGCAGTAGCGCCGGTTGTGTTCATTACAGTTACCGGCACCGTGACCGTAGTTCCTGCAATCAGCATTGGCAGGGTCACGCCATCTTCATCACTACCATCTCCAGTTGCTAGTGTGTTGGGTTGTCCATCTGCTTCTGCATCTACAGAAGCACCCATTTTAAGACCAGTTATTATTTTATGACTAGCACCTATGCCTTCACCACCATTATTAGTATTGGTCGGGTAAGAACCGCTACCATTATCAGTATCCGGCAGGTCACCATAATCATAAGCCATAATTTGTGTGATATAGTCTTCAACTTCACCATCCGGAGCTGCACCCGTTGGAATCATACTTGAAGCTGCATCTGTAGACAATCTGAATCGAACACCGATATTTTGATTGGCAATAGCATTGGTTGGTACCAGAATGCTTAAGTTAATAATACCATTTGTTCCGGTTGGGACAGTGGCTGATGCCATTTCAGAGGCTTCATTCAAATTGCCATTCTTATTAAAATCAATGAACATTGTCAATTTGGCATCGCCTCCGGTCATATTCATGACCGTCACAGGAACGGTAGCCGTTTGCCCTGCGATAAACATAGGCAAGGTCACACCATCTTCATCATTGCCATCTCCAGTTGCCCCTGTATTGGGCTGCCCATCGTTTTCTGAATCGATGGTATTTCCAATCTTCAATCCATCAATGATTAAGTGATTAGGACCTAGACCCTCTCCACCATTGGTATTATTTGTTGCATAACTATTTGGCAGGCCAGAGTTGGTATCCGGCAGGTCACCCCAGTCGTAATATTTCGGGCAAGGCGTGACAGGCCCAACTTTAATTACACCCGTAATACAATCCGGATGGTCTTTGTCTCTAATATATAAATCATAAGTTGTTGTACCATCTGGTTTAAAAGGTGGCGTAGTCGCATTGCCTACCGTTATGCTTGTACCGTACGTACCTGTTCCAATAACCACGTTATTGTATACGACTTCGTACATATTGGCTGGCCCTGCTGCTCCGTTGGTAGCGTTGACGACTACCTGGAAGTAATCATCCGCAGTATTATAAGGCGTACCGTTATCCTTACAAGCTGTCGGTGTCGCGGTGCCGGTGATACTACAAGGAATGAGACCCATATCGATGGTATGGTTGATATACCCGTATTCTCCGGTTTTAACGCAGAATTGCGGATAACCTGCCGGTCTTGCTCCTAACGCAGTCGACAAATTGCCATTTGTAAAATCATTATCATTCAGGTCCGGATCCGCTCCCTGCCCAGTATTAAATGCTGTTAGAGAGTAAGTAATTCCTCCGAGCGTTATGGTTCCCGGACCTGTAACATACTGTCCAACACCCGCCAGAATACAATAATCTGTATTCGGAAGAATGCTGAGTCCACTCAACGTCGAAAAATAATAGTTACCATTGGCATCAGTGGTTGCAGTACCAATTAATGAACCATCTGATGATTTATATAATTTAAGAATAATTCCACTTACACCTGTTTCGGCAGGATCCTGTATACCATCTGCATCGCTGTCCCGCCACACATAGTTACCCAATTCGATGTAGGTAAGGTTGTTGGTAGCGGCTTCCATATCTCCTATGCCGATACCTTTGGCAAAATTGTCAATCGAATTTCCTGCGATGTAAGAAAATCCTCCGGTATGATTTCCGGTCGTATTACTCATCCTGCGAACACCATTGGCGTAAAGTGGTCCACCCGCGTAAAAATTTGGGTCAACCATGCCAGCCAGGACTTCTCCTGATCCCGGAACGAGCACCAGTCCACCGGTACCCATCTCCGTGTGGTATTTGACACCACCATCGATATTATCATTATAGAATTCTCCAAATCCAGGTCCCTGGTTGTTGGTTGGATAAAAACCTACATTGGGTCCTGCTTTGGCAGCATTCTCTAATACATATGCGCCATTGGAATAGAATGCCCTCAGATAATCACCTCCCGCTGCAATAAATGCACCTCCATTCAGGGCAGGGTTATCATAGTTTTCATGCCCCATTTGTTGTGGGGTACGGTCCATCAAGGCCAAAACCATCGTACCATCCAAGTCAAATTCAATATCTGAAAAAATAGGTACTGGATGAAGAATAGATCCTGTACCGTTCCAAACATCAGACATGACGTCACTCCATTTATACCATCCCACTTTTGATCCATCCTGCTGATCGGGATAACCCTTAGGATAGGTTAGCGGGAAATCGAATACATCGAACCATGTATTGGTCGTCAGATCCATTCCTTTGACATAGGCCACCATATTGGATTTGGTTCCGGTTGAACCGTCACAAACCATACCCGTATATAAAACACCATTGTATACCTTTAATGCAAATGGTCTGTAGTCACCTCCTGTGCAGCCAGGATCTGGTACAGCGTAAGAAGTCACATCGGATGCGGTTGGGAGTGTTCCGGTATTCCAGTAGTTGGTAAAATTGATAGAGTATATTTTCCGATCGTATAGATTCATGAGATAAAGCATATTGCCATCCTCTGATAAATCAATACCTCCAATACCTGCTTTCGCCACCAGTCCAAAAACGGCTGCATCTTTATTCGGGGTATCTTTATTGGCTAAGAGCCCCCTTGCCGCATTTGACGGTATCAAGGCCTGACCAACGTTAATTCCAATCGTTGTTATATCGATCAACTGACTAAAAACAGGTGAACCTGGATTGGTATAATTGAGGATATATAATCCACCTGGTCCCAGTGGTCCGTATCCGCTGTGACGCTTCAGAAACGAAGCCACTATTAACTTCTTTTCAAATTTATTCCAGGCCTTTGCCCAGGCACTACCAATTAAATTTTGTTTGACAATCGTTGTGATATTATAATCTGTATTGTTAGTGTATGCGTGAGAAATCAATCCAGGTTCATTTCCTGCAGTACCTCCTGCCAGCGGGTCACCGTTGGTATAGATGTTATTGAAAATGGTAGGATTGGACTGTGAATAGTTCAAAGGGTATACCCCACCACAATCTACATTACACGCAGCAGCTGCTACGAATCTTACACTTGATTTGTTACCAGTAATGGAGGGTCCGGAATTACCCATTACATTCGTTGGCCAATTGGTAAATTCCAGTCGCACAGGAAAATTGGCTGTTGGAATATTATTGCCCAAGGCTGCACTGAATGCATATTTTCCGTACCCATCCGATGTTGCATTGTACACATTTCCATTTTTGTCAAATGCCGTAACGGTCACATTTTCTATTCCCTGCGTTTCTCCTGCATCATGTATTCCGTCTGCATTGTTATCAAAATAGACCATACCTCCTAATGCAGTACCGCTACATGCAATTGGCGCACATGGTGTTGGCGCAGTGACATAATAGTCCGCACCGGATGCTTTTAGCACATTGGTAGAGGAAAATAAATCTACTTCTATTTTATGTGAAATTCCATCTGCATTAATTTCAAATGCGACAACCTGTGGCGTTACCATTGGTCCGGCAATTGCGGAACCTGTGCCCGGATCATAGAATGACTCCGGTTTGATATTCCTGGTTGTAGAACCGTCGAGCACCACTTTGATGATGTCACCATTGACGGCACCTGTCCAGCCAACCTGTACACTAATTGTTGTCTTACTGGCACCTCCGTAGTAATAACAACCAGAGGCAATAGCCTTTTCTGTTTTGACAGTCTGGCTCCAACCCTTCATAGGCGCAAAGGCGGCCATTAATAGCATCATCACACTCGCGAATGCTGTAAGTGTGAATCGCATTTTGAAGTTTCTCGCAATCTGATGGAAAAATGTTTTCATTCTATGTAGTTTTTATGAACTATTTTGAGAAGCAAATTAAAGTTGTCGTGTGAATAGGTTTGTTCGTTCTATTTCGTGCGATTTGTTATAATGAATAACTGCACTAGTCATTGTCCTTTCTAATGGTGAACAATGAAATAAATTAAACGATGTGGCGGATCTCTGAAGGTATTGCTTATGCAAGTTACCAGCACCAACAAATTCAAGAAAGAATAAATATGAAAACCTGATTAGGGCAATAGACGATAAACAGAATTGAATAAGGTTGTTCGCACTTTTAAAAATGACGGTTGCGACAAATCTGTCGCCTGTTGTAGTTTCCATAAATTAAGACCTTTGCTAAAGAAAAATCCTCACAAATATATAGTCAAGGCCATGATAATATGTACACTTTTAAACATGCAACTAAAAATTTTAATTATTAAATTTATATCGATTTGATGATTATCATTTTATATATATTTATTTTTAAATTTATCGGATAATGACCATAAATCAAGTTCATTTGGGCTATTGCAGCACTTCAGTATTATTCAATTATCCAAACACTTGTGCTGGCTCGGAATCAATCATAACTTTGTGAATTTTATAAAGAAAAACCAGGGATAAGTCCGTTGTTTTAATGTTATTTGTGACATCATTGCTCAGCCAGATTCCATATTCAGTTAATGCCGCTTGATTAAAGTCTTATTTGGACTTTAGACAGGCATTGTGCAATTAAAAATCAATGCATACTGATACATAGAATTTTTGCGGCCTTACAAAAATCATGATTAGATTACACCTACTTAATGAACACCTATGTGTTTATCATTGTATCATCCAGAATAATATATTCTATGATTTCTTTCCATTACGAGTAAGACGGAAATGATACTTCGTATTCCAGTAATAATTATTCAACCATATTAATATATGCAATACAAAGTTTTTTGGTAATCTGCATCGTACGGCATCAAACGAGAAATTCTTTGTGTTAACAAAAAAATAATGATGTTACGCCCTGACGTAGCGTAGGCATAAAAACAAACATTTTGGTTTCTAAAACTATAAGTAACCGTATGAAACCAAGCTACAAAAAAGAAGGCCCGGCCCCTTATTTCTTGCGATCAGGACCGAGCCTCGTGCCATATGAGGTCAAAATAACAGTAGTAGTCAATTTACTTCAACCCGTATTATTTAGAATCAGAGGAATTCGCTTCTGATTGATAAGCTCGTCCATTTCCTATTTCCATCAGATTCAATGGTCAGACTTCTGAATCTTATCAATACCACTAAAACTGATTCGATAATATCAGGATTGCTGAACTAGCCTTTGAAGCAAAAAAGCTATTTGGGGTTTAATTTAACACAATAAGAGATGATCTTCATTTTTTGAAATAAAAATTAGGGCGTTGTCAAAGCATAAGGCAGTTAAGATTCCCGAAGGAATATCGATAATAGGTAAATCATTACGTTGTCTGTATAAGGCAGGGTCAGCCGGGAGATTTCTTGCAGGTATATGAATTGATTTATTTTTGCAACTTGGAAAATTGGCTTCAATATCCTCCTGACATTTACCCTTAAAATTTATCAACACTTTATATTCGATGCCTTCATCCTCAAATGGAAATAACTGCATTTCACCTCCATTGAGCCTGCACGTTTTTATAAATAACACGATATCATCTTCAATAATACTTAATGTGAATTCATCGCTCTGTGTATTACTGTTGTTCGCTACAGCGAATACAATAGTCTCATCTGTACAACTGACGGAGACACTTACATTAGATTTTGGGCTGGGTGCGGAAAGTATTTTCTTTACCTCATCCCTTACTGGATGTATTATATTGCCATGCAGATGTATTAATATGATGGGCAACCATACTAATGCGATCAGATTAAAATTCAAGCGATTTACCATAATTCGAGATCCTTATATCATACTGCAAAGCAAAAGTATTGAAGTTTAATATTTCTAAATTCCTACAAATTATTATTTTTGTTTGCTGTACAATTTTTTAATATATTGTTTATCAAGTATTTATAGTATTTTTGTAGAATATTAATGAAAATTAATTATATACTATCAACTATAAAAAGCTTCCAAAAACGTGAAGCCAGGCTCTTTTTAAGCTTTCTAGGATCCGAATTTAATAATACCAACGCCAATTTTATTCCGTTTTACAACCATTTGCTTCAAAAAATTCAACAAGAAGTACCAGGCAGCTTTGAGCCTGAAGAACTCTCCAAAGCCCTTAGCCCTGACAAACCGCTGAGCCCGGTGCAGCTCCGGCAGCGGATCGCACAGTTCAAAAAAACACTCAACAGTTTTCTGATATCCCAAAATTTTAAAAAAAACCAATCGCTTCAAAACAGTATACTGCTCAACACACTGCGACACAAAAACCTTCAGTCCAATTTCAGAAAAACGTTACGCAATATATCTTCCAATCAATCAATTCCTGCCAAGGAGTCCATTGTCGACCCCATATTTGAAAAATACATTCTCCATAAAGAGATTTATGAATTTGAACACAGCATTTCAAGATTTACGGGAGATCAAATCACACCACTTGTCCAGACTCTTGACGAGTATTTTATTCTTGAAAACATCAAGCTTGCCTGTTACGATTGGGTCAATTTCAAAGAATCAGGAAACAGGGCATTTTTCAAATCCAGGATCAACCTGGCGATTAATCAATTTCTCGGCGAGGCAAGAGGCAGAAATCAAGTTCTCGATTTATACATTAATATTTTTCGGCTCATCTATGAACAGCCTGAATCAGATTTTGAATCACTGCTCAATACTTTCTACAGCAATGAAGAATTTATCAATGACCATGACAGGAAATACCTTTACATCATATTAATCAACTATTGCGCTTTTTTTTATAACAGCGGCGACCAGAAATATGCCTCTCTTGCGCTCATGCTTTATATCCGTGGCCTTGAAAACAGGATACTTCTGGAAGCCAACCGACTCTCCCCTTATACCTACAAAAACATCATTTTCCTTTATCTCAACCTATATGAGTATGAGCAGGCCCGGCAGTTTATGGATAAATACACTTCGTTTTTGCCTGCAGACATTCGCAACAACAGCTATCAGTTCAACCTGGCAACTTTGCTATTCAGACAAGGAGATTACGACAGGGCCCTGGAAATCATGTCCAATACGCGTTTTATTGATGTATACGACGACTTGAATTCGAGAAGAATGCTGCTACGCATTTACTATGAACGCAGAGAATGGATGGCGCTAAACTCGCTGCTCGATTCATTCGAAATTTTTCTCAAACGGAAAAAAAATATTGGAAGCCATCGTGAATTATTCACTACGCTGATCAAATTCACACGTAAAATACTTACGCTTAATAAGTCCGACCGCACGAAAATAAAAAATCTCATCAGAGAAATTTCTCAGACGCCTCCATTCCCCGAAAAATCATGGCTTGAAGGCAAACTGGCAGCATTATATAGCTAACATCTATCTGTAAAATGCTTCGCCTGATTTGCATTTAAGTATTGCCAAATAGCATAATACGAAATCCGATTTTATGCTGTCATTTATCCTTTAAGCCAAATTCACATTACTTCATCTAGTGAATGATCAGCTTTAAAACACCCAAACTCAGACCATTGGTATCGATCAGCCGAACATGATAATAACCTTGGGCCATGCCTGATAATTCGATCATTTGACCTGAATGCGCAATGACTTCTCGTTTGACCATTTTGCCTTGTATATCAATGAATTCGGCTAGAACGGGTTGACCTTTTTCAAAATCAATTATCACATCGTTGCTGGCTGGATTTGGATATAACCTGCACGATATCTCCTGTTCGTCTACCGAAGTAAGCGAACAATTAATCTTTAAAAAACTGGGTTTTGACGTCAGCGCAAAAGATCCTGTTCCGTTGGGGCATCGCTCCAAAGAATGATCGGCAGACAAGGATCCGAACGTGATGCTGTCCAGCACCAAACCGTCTTCACGGGACAAAAGGAGCATTTCGCCAGAAGATGACAACTTAAAGTTAGCGTGAAGCCCCGGTGCGTTACCATCTTCATCGAGCCAGACCGCGAGCAATCCTTTTGAATGGATCGAAGTGCCTGTTGGAAATTCCCATTTCAGAGGGTTGGCTGAATCGTCGGACAAATAATAACCTTCCAGTGAAATATCCTGTGCACTATTATTGTAAAGTTCTGTCCAGTCTTCGTATTTAAGGTCGGTAGAATCAATGACCGTCTTCTGATTGACTGACATCAATTCGTTGATGACGAGATCGCCTTTTTGCAAAGTCGGAAAAGTATTTGTTGCATTTAATACATGATATTCGAATTCAGCGCGTTCTGGTGAAAAAATACCCGCTGCATTATTTTCTGCATAAATATAGTATTGGGTCTTTCTTCCACCCGGAATCATCCACGCACCGTAAATTCCATCCCCCGCTTTACCGTCATGATGCAGTCCATCATCCAATAACTGATGTTTGGTAAAAAGGTCATAACGGTTTTTGCGATAGGCCAGAAATCCATCGGTCCCATTGGTGATTCTGACATTCAACCAAATACTATCCCCAATGTGCGGACTTGCAGACGACCATTGCGGAGCACCTATCACCGGCGGTACTGCGTTATACTCTGCAATTGTCTTAAAATAATTGAGCCTAGCTTCCATCAGCGTTGTTATCCCAGGAGCAGACTGGCCGGGGCCTCCGCCAGAGGATATCGGAGCGGTCATAGATGTCTGAAATGCCGCATAGGTCGTCAGGCTGTTGGGATCCGTACGAACCAGTGAATCCACCATTTTTTGGAGTCGAAGCGCAATTTTCTGATATTCCTGATTGGCAATAAATTCATTGCAAAACGTTCTGACATGTGCTGTAAACATTTTTTTGTAACGCGCATTCTGCAGAATTTTCTGAATCAATGGTCTGGCAGCGTTGGTCTCTCCATTAAAAAAAGCAACCTTGTCAATTGTTGTTGCCGCACCACCTGTTCCTCCCGGAAAACCACCAATGGCCATATTGAGATCCCAGATCACTGGCAGAAAGCGGCCAAAATCATCCTCATACAGATAATAATTCTGAGAAAAAGATCCTGTGTAACTGTCATAATTGGAAAACACACTGTTGAATGCGTGCATCCAAATGGATCGGTCGATATCTACAATAGCGGGAATCCCGTTGATATTGTTTTTCAATGAGTCCATCAATGCGATGAGTTTGTACCACCCAATTCCGTTTTCCATTCCATAGAGTGCGTAAAACTTGCTACTATCATTATTGATGTATACCAAATTGCTGGTCGAATTCTGACTCGGTCTGTCCGGATTGCCTTTCACAAATACGTGTTCAGAAGAACCAAAGTGATCACTGCAGAATTTTTTGTTGACCGCTTCAACATTGGAATACAGTCCAAGGTACTGGTCATTGACATAGACTTTGGCAAAATTTGCGACAGAACAGTCCATATAATGTCCGAGAATCTCATAGCACAGTACTTCACGAACCGCTGAAGGATCAGCGAAATTGTTACCGAATTTCATGCTCGTGATCTTATTATAGTTTTGGGATTCCCTGACCCAGTCGAGCTTAATATGCAGCGGATTTTTGACCTGTGCGGCGCGATAACTGCTGTTACCCTTATACTTGACGCCTACACTGTCAAAGCGCACGCCGTTGATCAGACAGTATGACGCAAGAATGTAGTCTTCATTTCCTGCCTTGGCGGTGTCCAGCCGGTAATCCCAGTTTGTGTAGCCGAAATATATTTTTACTTCCTGAATACTATCCTGACGGTAATAATCCTGTGCGCTGACTGCGCTCAATAATAAAATAGGTATCAAACTCAAGTAATACCTGGTCGAATAAAATCTACTCATTGGATCTAATTTAGCCTAAAAGTAGACAATATCCAAGATGTACTCACTGGTGTATGGACTTATTTATAGCCGTGGAATATTCCTTCAAAAAAGGAAAAACAGTAAACTTATTAAGGACCTTATCAGAAAATTCGATTTAACCTAATCTCTTCAACGATTAAAGGATCCAGTAACGTAGTCGTGTCACCAACATTATCGGTCTCTCCTTCTGCAATTTTTCGTAGGATACGACGCATAATTTTTCCACTACGGGTCTTGGGAAGACCCTGTACGAATTGTATTTTATCCGGTCTGGCAATTGAGCCAATCATCTTGCTGACGGTCACAGAAATCTCCTGACGCCTGGCGTGATGATCTTCGACAACATCTGCACAAATGACATAAGCATAGATACCCTGACCCTTGACGTCATGAGGATACCCAACCACTGCACTTTCGACTACGGCGTGATGCATATTGATTGCGTTTTCAAGTTCGGCAGTACCAATCCTGTGGCCGCTCACATTGAGAACATCATCTACCCTTCCGGTAATGCGGAAATTGCCGTGCTCATCTCGCATGGCACCGTCTCCTGTAAAATACATTCCCGCAAACCGCTCAAAATAATTGAGGCGACAGCGTTCATGATCGCCATAGGTGGTCCTAAGGATCCCTGGCCAGGGAGCTTTAATACACAGGTTACCTTTGTACAAACCATCTTCATCTTTGCTTAACACCTCACGGCCATGATCATCGAGGAGTACGGGCTGTACGCCGGGAAGTGGCAATGTGGCCCAGCCTGGTCTATGCGGTGTGACACCTGCCAGATTTGATATCATGATACCTCCCGTCTCGGTCTGCCACCATGTATCCACTATTGGAATATTTGATTGGCCGATATTCTCGTAAAACCAACGCCAAGCTTCTTCGTTGATGGGCTCTCCGACTGAACCCAGCATCCTGAGACTACTAAAGTCTTTGTCTTTAATTGGTTCAAGTCCGAACGACATCAGACTTCGGATTGCAGTAGGTGCCGTATAGAGTATATTTACTTTATGCTTTTTTACAATGTCCCAAAGTCTCCCGGCGTCAGGCCATGTTGGAACACCTTCGTACATCAATGAACTGGCGCCGGCACACAAAGGACCATACAGGATATAGCTGTGCCCGGTGATCCATCCGATATCTGCTGTGCAAAAATGGATCTCTCCGCTCTGGTATTGAAATACATTGACAAAAGTATAGGCAGCCCACACCATATATCCGCCACAGGTATGGACGACACCTTTTGGTTTGCCTGTACTGCCTGAAGTGTAAAGGATAAAAAGCATGTCTTCAGCATCCATTTCTTCTGCATCCACCTGCATCTGTCCAGAATATTCCACTTTGCGCATTTCATCATGCCACCAAACATCCCTGCCAGGCTTCATGAATACTTCTGCGCCGGTACGTTGGAAAACAATTACTTTCTTGACTTCCCTACAGTGTGCAAAGGCCTCATCGATCACTGGTTTTAGCGGGATTTCCTTGCTTCCGCGATGAGCGCCATCACAGGTAACGATATATTCCGCTCCGGCGTCGTCCACCCGATCTGCTATACTCTGCGCGCTGAACCCACCAAAAATCACCGAATGTACCGCTCCAATTCTGGCTGCAGCCAGGATCGCAACCGCAAGCTCCGGAATCATGCCCATATAGATACAGATACGGTCTCCTTTACGAACACCCTGTATGCGTAAAACTTCAGCAAACAAATTGACCTGTTGCAAAAGATCGCGATAGGTAAGCACCCGATGAGGCTCTTTGGGATCATTCGGTTCCCAAATCAGTGCCGGCACATCACCGTTACCTTCCTTGATGTGCCGGTCGAGACAATTTTCAGTGATGTTGAGCTTCCCATTGACGAACCATTCCACGCGCGGTTCTTCAAAATTCCAATTCAAAACCTGATCCCATTTCTTGCGCCAGTGAAAGTGTGAAGCTACACCGGACCAGAAGCCTTCTGGATCTTCCACACTCTGGCGATAATGGCGACGGTATTCATCTTCAGATTGAATCAGATACGGGTAGAACATCTGTCGTAAGTTTTGGATAAAAATAGAGAATTTACTTCATTTGTTCAATTTTATTCAAATGAAAATGAATGATGATTCGATTTTTTATTAGCAAGGTTACTGGCTCTAATTAAATGCCATCCAATGTATGTTAAATTTATTTATAACCAATATGAAATTCGAATTATTCTTTGTAATCAATATGCTTTTAAACTATCCTAAATGAAAAATATTAATCACATGGAGTTAATATTCAGGAATGAAGCGCGAAGTTTTTCACATTTGTTTGACAGTTTTTCTTTAGAAAAATTATACTTCGAAAAAATTATTAAACAAAATCGTCCCTGTGATTAGGCAAAAATAAAAGGAGATCAATTGATGACAGAGCGTCCATTCCGATTAGAATTTGATAATCTGATTCACTTATTTCATTTATCTCAAAAATAGAGGGCATAACGGCTATAAAAAATTGAAATCTTAAATCTGTAAAAGGAAAACGAATCGTATTTATTAAATGGTTGTAAAATAAATTTTAAGTAACTGACGCTAGATACGTGAAAATATATATACATTTGTAATGCGTTATTATGTTTTTTGTTCAACCTATTATAAGGGATAAAACTCACCGTTCATTAATAATATAGGACAAGATCGAAATCATTTATGTAATTTTTACCATTCGTTATTAAGATATGATTAAATTCATTTTGCCTTTTATTTTTATTGCGTATTCTTATAATGGATTTTCCCTATCAAAGCATCCTTTACTTTTAAAAGTGCAAGTGAATGGAAAATTTGGGTACATTGATATACGAGGAAAACGTATCCGTCCCACGAAGTACCTAGTATAGTTTTTTTTCCCAATTCTGGGGCAATAGCTCATCGATCCTGTTAATTGGATGATCATTTATTCTATTGAACACATCAATGAGCCACTCGGAAGGGTTG
>JAIBCI010000105.1 GCA_019694255.1 Saprospiraceae bacterium | reverse complement strand
CACCCCTACGGGGTTAGGATTCATTGCACCCCGAGAATACCTTATTGTCATCATTTTTGGATGCCCCAAAAAACGAAATATGATTTTATTTACAACGGGCTACAAAAATTTCACCCCTACGGGGTTAGGATTCATTGCACCCCGAGAATACCTTATTGTCATCATTTTTGGATGCCCCAAAAAACGAAATATGATTTTATTTACAACGGGCTACAAAAATTTCACCCCTACGGGGTTACGTTCTTATGATATAGAGAATTAAAAAATATTAATTACTGCTGTATAGAAAGCTCTTTTTATTCTTCATAATATGATAAGCAGTACAATTTTAATAGCGTCGAAAAATCAGCGATAGCGGTGATTGGAGGCTTCCAGTAAATTGGTATGTAGCACGTCCATCAAACTTAGTTATCCTGGAGCGTCATTTATGCCGAGAATCATCCCTAGTTTTGCAAAGCAAAAATCGCCTTTTTTTCGACAAGACTTTTGGTTACTTTTTGGCTACAAAAAGTAAGAGGAAGAGATTGAATGATCAATCAATCCTTAATCGCTGCATTAGTCTCCGACGAGTGGTTTGGCGGACACTTTACATCAATTGCTTTCTTCCTTTGTTTTTTGCCGCCAAAAGAACGGAAGCCAAAGAAAAGCTCGCGGCTGGGCGGCTCGCTTACCCAACTTCAACTCATTCCGCTGCATCAGAAAAACTCGTCAAGGCATCGATTCTTTGCCCTAGGCATCCTCTTCATTCTACCTGTCAATTTAATCACCTCCAAGACTCGAACAGTTTTTGATGCGGGCGCTACATTCGTTGGTTGGGTCCCAAGCTGCGCAGCCAAGGTCGCAAAACAGTGGTCAATAGTCAGTGATTAATTGCCAAAATTTTAATGAGCGCTTCAACAGGAATTGGCGTTGTATGGATTATCCTATTGATCAACGAAATTGAATCATTTCACCAATCTCTCTTGTATAGATTGTTTTTTCGTAAAAAACCGTTGATCCCGGAGGAATCATTTGCTAATCTTCATCACGAAGCAGGTCTGGTCTTTTATTTCGTGTTATACGCATCGATTGCTCATAGCGCCATTCTTCAATCTTTGCTTCATGTCCGCTTAACAAGACATCAGGAACCTTGTGTCCGCGAAAATCTTCCGGCCGGGTATAAACAGGAGGTGCGAGCATATCATCCTGAAAAGAGTCTGTCAGCGCTGAACAAGAATCATTCAAAACACCGGGAATAAGACGTCCTACTGCGTCAACCAACACTGCGGCAGCGAGCTCTCCGCCGCTGAGCACATAGTCACCGATGCTGATTTCCATCGTTACCCAGTGATCACGTACGCGCTGATCAATGCCTTTGTAGTGCCCGCAAATGAGCAACAGCCTTCCCTGCAGGCTTAACCGATTCGCACACTTCTGATCAAACTTACGACCGTCAGGGCTAAAATAAATTATCTCGTCGTAATTGGCTTTTTTCTGCAAGGATTCGATACAGTTGACCAATGGCTCCGCCATCATGACCATACCCGCTCCTCCACCAAAAGCATAGTCGTCCACCTGCCGATGCCGGCCGATACCGAATTCGCGCAAATCAATGAGATTGATCTCGAGCAGTTGCTTGTCCTTGGCACGCTGTAAAATAGAATGACTCAGCGGACTCACCATCAGCTCCGGAAGAACAGTGATGATGTCGATAATCACGGAATGAATTATGAGTTATGAATTATGAGTTATGAATTATGAATTATGAGTTATGAATTAGGAATACCAGGTGATTACAGTTCATGATTCATCGCTCATAATCTATCATTATTTTTCGATATCGAGGAGCTCTACTTCGAAGATCAGTGCAGAAAAGGGTTTGATATCCGCACCGGCTCCGCGATCACCGTAGGCAAGGTTGTAAGGAATAAAAAACTTAAACTTAGAACCTACCGGCATCAACTGCACGCCTTCAGTCCATCCGGGAATCACATTGTTCAATGGAAATGAAATGGGCTCGCCGCGCTCAACGGAGCTGTCGAATACCTTCCCATTGGTCAATGTACCATGGTAGTGCACCTTTACTTTATCAGTTCCTTTGGGCTTTGGGCCATCTCCGATTTTTATGACTTCATACTGCAATCCACTGGGCGTGGTGATAACACCTTGTCTGGTCTTATTGGCCGCCAGGAATTTCTCGCCTTCTTCTTTGGTCGAAGCGTGGGCTTTCATCTTGACCTGCTGCAGACTGTTGTTGTAATTGGCAGAAGCCTGTTCCAGGCTATACTGGGCGCTGTTGTTCATCATGTCCTTCATGCCATTGACAAGGTCATCGTATGACAGGTTATCAATGCCCTGATCATGAAGTGATTTGGCAAACAGCATGCCAAGACTGTAACTGAATGTATCCATTTTCATTGGTTTGTTCTGCGCGGTGAGGGTGATATTAAAAACGCAGGCCATTAAAAGGCAATAAGCGAATTTAGAAATCATGACGGATTATTTGATTTAAGTTGAGAATAATTCTTAAAGAAAAGAGGAATAGTCTCAATGCCTTTGCGGAAATTGAGAACTCCATAATGTTCATTTGGAGAGTGAATGTTATCTGAATCCAGTCCGAATCCCATCAGCACCGTCTTGAGTCCGAGGACCTCTTCAAACAGTGCAACGATCGGAATGCTTCCACCTCCCCGGGTTGGCACCGGTTTCTTACCAAAGCTCTCTTCGATGGCCATGGCTGCCGCGCGATATGCAATACCATCGGTCGGGGTAACCACAGGTTCTCCGCCGTGATGTTCAGTCACCTTAACCTTAACATAAGGAGGTGCTATTTTTTCGAAATGCTCGCGGAAAAGTTTTGCTATCTGGCCTGATTTCTGATGCGGAACGAGTCGCATACTAATCTTGGCGCTGGCCTTTGAAGGCAGTACCGTTTTGGCACCTTCGCCGGTATATCCTCCCCAGATCCCGTTGAGCTCCAGCGTAGGTCTTACACCCGTTCTTTCCAGGGTGGTATATCCTTTTTCGCCCCAGACCTCATCAATATTCAGATCCTTTTTGTACTCCTCCAGACTGAAAGGCGCCTTATTGAGTTCCACGCGCTCTGCTTCGCTGAGGATCAGTACGTCATCATAAAATCCCGGAATGGTGATGTGGTTGTTTTCATCGTGCATCGATGCGATCATCTTTGCGAGGATGGTAATGGGGTTACCCACGGCACCGCCATAAACTCCTGAATGCAGGTCCCGGTTCGGACCGGTCACTTCAACTTCCATATACGCCAGACCGCGAAGACCCGTCTCAATCGATGGGGTATCCATGCTGATCATCGAGGTATCGCTCACCAGCACGATATCCGCCTTGAGCTTTTCTTTGTTTTCTCTAAGAAACGCACCCAGATTATTGGAGCCGACCTCTTCTTCCCCTTCAATCATAAATTTGACGTTACAGGGAAGTCCACCATTGGCAAGCATGGACTCCAGCGCCTTTACGTGCATGAACACCTGACCCTTGTCATCACAGGAACCTCGGGCATAGATTTTATCATCCTTGACCACGGGTTCAAATGGGCCACTGGTCCAGAGCTCCAGCGGATCGGGAGGCTGCACATCATAATGTCCGTAAGTCAATATGGTGGGCAGCGCCGGATCAACAATTTTTTCTGCATAGACGATAGGATGGCCAGGCGTCGGACAAATTTCTGCGTGGGTACAACCTGCTTTGAGCAAGGATTGACGTACCGCCTCCGCACAACGCGCCGTGTCGGCGTTATGTGAAGAGTCCGCACTAACTGAAGGGATTTTGAGGAGTTCTATCAACTCCTCCACAAATCTGGGAAGATTGTCCTGGATATACTTATTTAAGGCCGTCATGAACTTGATTTTTAATTTAGAAATGCAAAAATACAACAGACCTGAAGACCCGCCGCCAGTTAATGATGCCCAATTGAAGTTACAGGTTCCCCATTCCGTGGGATATCCCCATCGGTCCTGTCATCAGATCCTATCGAAAAAGAGGAAACGCTTAGAAGCGTCTGTTCCTGGGGTTGCCGCCTCTGAAACCGCCGCCGCCTCCGCCGCCTGGACGTGAGTTGCCGCCTTCTCTTGGCTCAGCCTTCTTAACGATAATTGTCTTGCCTTGTAATTCTGTCTCGTTCAGTGCATTGATTGCACTCATCGCATCATCATCTGAAGGCATTTCAACAAATCCATAACCTTTGGATCGGCCGGTCATTTTATCCATGACGATTTTGACCGAACTAACCTCTCCATACTGCGCAAAAGCGCTCTTCAGATCTTCCTCCCGAGTGCGGAAATCTAATCTGGTAACAAAAATGTTCATAAAAAATAATACCCCTGATATTTGTAAAGCCAGGGCCCGCAAATGTATGATAATTCAGTAATATTATTGATCAACAAGCCTATTTTTAGAAAAATATTTTGAAAATCAAATCATTACGATGTTTTACACTTGAAGTATTATCAGTAAGCGAATTTGCTATTTTCGAAATAATATTTCTTAAAAAATGCGTAGGAATAATCCTTGCCCAATAAAATCCATGGTTTATATATTACAAAAAAATCAAATATATTGCCCTTAAGACACTACTTTTGTTCTATAAAAGCCTTCGTATTGATAAATTTGAAGTGCGCGTTGCTGCTTCTTACAGTCCCCCTTGCCTTAAGGGCAGAGGTCATCCAGGATCCGCCGCCAGGCACCGCGGAGGCTCTTTTGCTGAAACTGCAGACCTGCTATGATGAACAAATTGAACTGGCTGAAGCGCGTCTGACGCAAATCGGCATCCTCCGAGAGCAGATCTTCAATGCCGCCGCCGTTCCGCAACAAAAGAAAATTCTCGAAGCCCAGTTGAAAACCAATCAGACCCTGTTGCAGACATTTACGGACCGGGCGAAATCCTGCCAGTTCGTCATGGGTGAGATCAGGCAACTTCAGTTCATGAGCAATTTACAGCAGGAAGAGGCCCTGAAGACCATACGACACGCTGCGCAGAAGGTGCTGGACCACCACATTACCTTCGAGCAGCTGGTCCGGAAGTATCCACTCGGCTTGTTCGCTCAAGCCGGTACCCATTACCTTCCCTCGGATGATTGTCAGCGCGAGCGCTCAAAAGACGGCAAGATCCTGGCCAACGCCTATGTGCCTTTCTTTTCCCATACGCCTCCGGAACTCGAAAAGCATTACATCCAATCAGAGTTTATGGAAACTCAAATCCGATTACTGCAAAGCGGCAAAAAGAAATTTCTGGAAATGCGCATTGATTTCCAGTCATCAAAAGCGGCTCAGTACTATGGCATCATCGAGGAATCAAGCCCAATGAAACTCGTCTTTACAGATGATGATTATATCTATTTGCAAAACAGCGTGACTACTCATCCCGATTTTCAAAGCACCTCCGGCAGGACGAGCTATAAAATGCAATGTGCACTCACCCGGTCGGACTATCAAAAAATCAAAAAAAAGCTCCCGGATAAATTAATCATCGTGTGGCCATCCGGTGCGGAGACCTATGAGATTTACAGGCTACACACTTTGCAAAATCTTGCGGCATGTCTGGAGAAAAAGATCTGACCAAATTAGGCCTTCACCTTCCCACCGATCCAAGGTGGGTTGACCTGACGCAATATTCCCTCGAAGATATTCTCAGTGATCACGCGTATTGCGAACAAAAGACCGCGAGCAGCTGCATCAGCCTGATCCAGCAGTTTCCCGACAAACCAAAACTTGTGGAAGACGTCGCTCCTGTGGTGACTGAGGAATGGGGACATTTCAGGATGGTGATCGCCGAACTTCGCAAACGCGGGTTGTCGCTGGGCTTTCAGCGCAAAGATGAGTACGTCAATCAGATACGAAATTTTGTAACCAAAGGAGGAAGTCGTGAAGACCGCCTTCTGGATCAGCTGCTGCTCTGCGCCCTGATCGAGGCGCGCAGTTGCGAGCGCTTCAGGTTGTTGTCACTACATCTTGAAGAAGCGGCGCTGAAGGATTTTTACAGGCACTTCATGGTCTCCGAAGCGGGTCATTACAGGATGTTTATCGACCTCGCAGAATATTATGCTGATCCGGTGAAGGTGCGCAATCGCTGGCAGGCGTTTTTGCAATTTGAAGCAGAGGTTATGAAGGAACTATCGCCGCGCGGCGACCGGATGCACTGAAGCAATAGTCAGTAGTCAGTGGCCAATGGTCAATTACGGGAAGGATATTAAAGATTCTAAGTTCAAAGGAAGGATATTATCTCGTTAGCTCCATCGTATAGATTTTATTGATCATAGCATTGAAATGTTCACTTTCATCTTTCTTGTCAATTGAAAAAATTGATGGAAGAAAAAAGTAGTGGCAAAACTATAGGTGAACGAAATTTAGCATGTTGGATTGAACATTGCTATTGCGCCACAAAAAGTACATATTAATTATCATCGCAAAGAAGATTTTGCGGTATTGCATGAAATTATACTGTCTCGAAGTTAATCCTGAAAAATAATGCCAATCCTGGCATCCAAAATTTGCGACAGTGTCTGCTCATCTTCAAATTGTGAATATCCTGGCAGTTGTTGAGCGAGCGGAATATGCTTCTGTAAATCCAGGGCATCCTGACTAACTGTAAAAAACAATTGTTTGCGTTGTAACTCACGCGCGAGATATTCCTGTTCAGGCTGTCCCGGTGTAGGAATCAACAGCGCGCGGCCACCGATCACACTGAGATCAAGCAGGGTCGAATAGCCGGAGCGGCACACGATCAACTCCGAAGCACACATGATCTCGTTTAACACTTCGGATGTAGCAAGTGGCACGACCTCCAGCAACGGCATTGCAGGCAAAGGATCTCCGTGCTCAGTGCCCCTGATTAGTATTGCCCGGCAAGGTCCCAGCTCGCCAATTTGTTGCAGGATCTTTTGCTCTAACAGCGTTCGCTGCGGCTCTGGACCTGACAGCATAAAACACAGATCGTAGCGCGGCGTAACCGGCATCTTCCGAAACCGACTTAGCGCACCGATAAAGTAGTGTTTGCGCGATTTGAAAAGATGTGACAGGTCACCACTCAGATTTTTTTCAGAACCGTAATCCGGCACCCAGATCTCGTCAAACTGCATATAGAAAAACCGCATCCAGTTATCGGCGAACCACTCAAAAAGTTTCAACGGCAAAGGAAAGTGCAGGTGATGTGTTATTATCACACTTTTAACCCCTCTTTGCGCGGCGCCGAGCCTGGCATCAGAAACAACCAGGTCTACCTGATGCGCACTACAAATCTTCGCAATGGCGCGCTTCTCCAGCCAGATGGCCTTGTGCATCTGCCATAGCTGAATCGCCATATTCCAGTACATATTCCGACTTGGATATAAAATGCCATAATCGGGAAGTTCAAAAACCGGCAAGTCCGGAAACTCACGCTTAAGCAACGCTGCTCCCGCCCCGGAAGAAGCCAGCAAAACCCGCCATCCTTTGGCAACGAAATACCGAATCACCGGAATACTGCGCGTCACATGACCCAGGCCCCAGTGCTGGGGCGCCAGTAGTACCGTTCTGACCGCTGAAGACATGATAAATCCGCACCAAAGTTCGCAAAAATCAGCAACGAGTTGCCACATTGACAAATTAGTAACTTTTAGTAATTGGCCCTCTTCCCGATCGAGACATCCGCAATCCATAAAAGCAATAAGCAGGTTTGACCACCTTCCTCGCCAATCTATAAGACTAGAATAGCAAAAAACTATTTGCCGCTCCCGTGAAAGAACGAACCTACGGGATTGCTCATGCCATACTTTTATAACTCAACTTGTGATGTCTGCCATTTCGATGATTTGTATGACATTTATCCTGTAAAAACCAATTATGAAACAAATATTATGGTCCGCTGCACTTATTGTAAGCTTCCTTTTTGTGTACCTCGAATGGTCCGGGGGACATTCGACCTTCCTGTTTCAGGCTATCGGAGATGTATTCAAGCCGGAGCAGTTGCATGACAACATGATGCATCCACTGATCCTTCTGCCGCTGAGCGGCGTGGTATTGTTTGTTGCAGCAATGTTTTCAGCCAGTCGAAGCAGACTTTATACACACATCGGGATCGCAGCATGCGGGGTATTGGTATTGATTGTTCTACTGATCGGGGTCATGGCCGGGAATTTTAAGACAATAGCATTTTCGCTGCCTTTTGTTTTAATTGGAGGATCTTACATTTACTTCAACAGAAGAAAGAGAGAGCGCACGTAAACCGTTTCATGTTTGTTTTCAAAATATAAATGGATTCAGAAGAAACCATTTTTGTCATCATTTTTGGATGCCCAAAAAAACGTAATATGATTTTATTTACAACGGGCAATTGCCCGTTGCAACATAAATTGAACCCCTACGGGGCTATTATGGTCAATAGTCAACGCTAAGTAGTCAATTACAGAAAAGGCAATTGATGAGATTGTTATTAATCATTTTTTAAAATTAGTTCAAATTCTTAAAATATTTTTTCTTTGAATCACTGATGTATAGAATGCTATGAATTTGCAACGATGATTTCATTTTTGTCATCATTTTTGATTGCTTCGCACAAAAATGCCGCCAAAAATTTGTATTGTCCGTTACATCGCAACGGGCTAATGCCCGTTGCGACAAAAATTTCACCCCTTCGGGGTTAGGATTCATTGCACCCCGAGAATCCCTAATTGTCATCATTTTTGGATGCCCAAAAAAACGAAATGTGATTTTATTTACAACGGGCTACAAAAATTACACCCCTTCGGGGTTAGGATCCATTGCACCCCGAGAATCCCTTGTTGTCATCATTTGTGGATGCCCAAAAAAACGAAATGTGATTTTATTTACAACGGGCTACAAAAATTACACCCCTTCGGGTTAATTGGCTGATGATATAGAGAATTAAAAAATATATTAATTACTGTTGTAAAGAGTGCTTTTTATATTCTTCATTATATGATAAGTAGTACAATTAAAAGCGTCGAAAAATCAGCGATAGCGGTGATTGGAGGCTTCCAGTGAATTGGTATAGAGCACGTCCTTCAAATCTTGTTATCCTGGAGCGTTATTTATGCCGAGAATCATCCGCGGTTTTGCAAAGCAAAAATCGCCTTTTTTTCGACAAGTCTTTTTGTTACTTTTTGGCCACAAAAAGTAAGTGGATTTGATTGAATCGGCATTCATTTGAGTAAAAAGATAACTAAATATTATTAACATATATTCGTAGCAATTGAATAAATTGTATCGATAATAAATATAGGATCTTTTAAATTTTTTCCAGATCCTAATGTCTTTGAAATGATAAAAATGGCCTACAAATAACGATTTGTTCCTTTCGTACTTTTTGGCGCGCAAAAAGTACCAAAAACGCAGCATTCTATAAGGCAGTTTGTTTCTGAGCCAGCAACCGCCTCATACGGTCTGCTGCATCGCCCCCACCCTTGAAAGATTTTTATCGCTGTAATTTGCATTTGCGCTTGATCCAATACATAACTAGATTCAATTGCCACCAAGCCTTTTTAATCAATCTTT
>JAIBCI010000009.1 GCA_019694255.1 Saprospiraceae bacterium | reverse complement strand
GAACCTCAATCACCTGAAAGGATTACATGCCTGCTCACTGGCGACATTGGGCGAATTCACCGCGGGCATGTCGTTGCTGCATGCGCTTCGATCAATGGACTACCGGTTGATCATGAAAGAAATCAAAGCGCACAAGAGATGGTTGGGTGACTACAATAAAGCGCAGTCCTCAGTCGATGACCTCGATGTGATACTGGAATTCGTAGATCTTGGTGAAGCCACCGAAGAAGAGCTTGAGGAAAAATACCAGGAAAGTATCAGAATTATTGATGATCTAGAATTTTACTCCACCCTCAATAAACCGGAAGATGAGTTGAGTTGCCTGCTCGAGATCAATGCTGGCGCCGGAGGTACAGAAGCCTGTGACTGGGCAGAGATGCTGTACAGGATGTACCAGATGTGGGCTGATCGCAATGGATACAAGCGATCAGAAGTCAATTTTCAGGCAGGGGATGTAGCGGGCATTAAGACGGCAGAAATGGAAATAAGCGGTGAGTATGCCTATGGTATGCTAAAAGGGGAGAACGGTGTACACCGGCTAGTAAGGGTTAGTCCATACAATGCCCAGGGTAAGCGAATGACCAGTTTTGCCTCCGTGTTTGTGCATCCATTGGTCGATCAGCGCATTGAAGTTGAAGTCAATCCCTCCGATCTCGAATGGGACACCTTTCGCTCCAGCGGCGCTGGCGGACAGCATGTTAACAAGACCGAATCTGCGGTACGCGTGCGTCACCTTCCTTCAGGAATCGTCGTAGAGTGCCAACAGGAGAGATCGCAGCATCAGAACAGGGATAAGGCATTACAGATGCTGAAGTCCAGACTATATGAAAAAGAACTTGAAAAGCAGTTTCAGGAGAAGCAAAAACTGGAGTCAACTAAAACGAAAAATGAATGGGGATCACAAATTCGATCCTACGTCCTTGATGATCGAAGGGTGAAAGATCACCGAAGCGGTTATCAGACCGGCAATACGGATGCCGTTCTTAACGGACAGATCGATGAATTTCTAAAAGCAAATCTGATGCAAAAGGGTGGCCCTGTGGATCAGGAAGATTAAACTGCCAAACTTAATTACAAGACCAGTATTTATGTCAGTTACCATATGTTATATAAGCTGGGTGCAGCGGATCAATTGTATTGATTCAGAATTTCCTGATCTGCTCAATACTGGAAAACCCTTATTTATTTTATTTGGCACATTTTAAGAGTCTTAACCGATGCTCCTTGTCTGAGGCAATACAAATAGATGCCTTCCTCCAAATCCGAAGCATCGAGGGTTATATCATATGATCCTGTGCTCAGCTTTTCATTCACAAGCATTTTGACCATTCTGCCCAAGTGATCGAAAACCTTCAGTGTAACAAAGCCAGGTGTACAAACTGTAAAGCTGATCTGGGTTATCCCATTAAACGGGTTTGGAAAATTTTGCTTCAAAGAAGAAGCTGTTGTCTGAAATTCAGTTTCTTCCAAATCGGTTGTTGTGATTCGTGTGCCTTTGTAACAACCTATATTGTAAGGAAAATCATACGTCCAGTGGTAGTGGTATATGTTTAGCACTTGTCCATCCCAAAGGACTGGATGGGTGTGTCCATGGCATTGATCCAGATCTTTGGAAGTGAGAAAATTGCCGTTTTCGCCCGTGGTCCGTAGATGCCAAAACCATCCAGCATATATCCCATTAAGGATGAGTGGCCTGATTTAGCTGAATCAAGAAGATTGAGAAGGCACGGTGTTATGAAATGTGTATGATAGGTCAAAGTGCCGTCTGATTGACCGCCACAGGTGTCGAGCATTTCATAGGCAGCGGCATCACTACCCAATGTCGACGCACCATGATATATCGCGTTGCCGGTCAGCGAAATGCCGGACGGGCCATAAGGTACGCAACCCGGTCTGACGGCAATCTGTGGAACTGCCGGAAGAACATAGCGAACCTCATGCGCTTCAATATGACTGGGATTCCTGTCGTACCGATAGGCCACACTTCCAGGGTTTATTGGAAAAGTACCGGTTGGAGTGGAAGGCAAAGCATTGCCCGTAATAATACGGTTGCCCTTGCCATCTAAAGCTACATTGAATTCACTTTGCCATGTAACGTGGCCTTCAACTTTCGGTTTGCGCGTAAAATCCCAGGTGCCGTCACTATTGGTCCAGTCCTTTGCTTCCGAAGCGCCGGCGCCATCTGGTGGAACGCCGCAAAGCCAGAGTATACTGATGCCTGGCATCTGACCTTTATCTCTTCTGTAAATCAAACTATCTCCAAATGGCAGATGGGTCAGATTCTGACTGATTCCATTGTTCACTAATATAGTAAGTAACAGGAATTGAATAAAGTAGCGCATTGTGATTAAAATTAAAGTCCATTAGTTCATCGAACATTCAATTTTCTCGTGAATTCATTGATTGTCCCCAACCTGCTCCTTTTAAATCGCACAATAATCAATAACTTATTGCCTGATGATTAAAGGCTTTAGGTCAAATCTTTTGAGATTTCTTTATGACAAGTTTACTTCAAAATATAAAGATATCGCCCGGACATCTAATGGACAAAAATACTATTAACGGATGCCAAAATATTTTATGCTTCCTTCATGTATTCAATGGCTTCATTTAAATCTTTCACAACCAATAATCAAATATAAAATATAATTGCACTTGGAATTTATCCCGGGCCATTATCGTATAAGGATCCATTGGCTAGAAAAAAACCCTTCCATCATGGATTCAGAAATTTACCATTGGATCCAGGTGATCAGTATTATTCAATAATCAAGCATCAGCTTTACTTACAGGTCCTGAACACATAGGTTCCTATAAATCCCTGTTCTGAAGAGATCGATGCCGTCTTGCCGCGTGTTATTTCCTCTTCTCCCGACAAGAGATCCAATAGCGTCTTCATAGGATTTGAAGGTCCTGCGCCGCGCGTCAACCCATAATGTACCGGATGACGCGTGCAGACCACTTTGAGTACATCAGTACCGAAAGGTTCTGTTATTTCTAATATATTTAAGATTATTTTCGTTTTGCCGGGATCAAGTACAAAATCCGCTGGATTCTGGTAACTGTCAGGGACAAGCCTTTGAATTTCATTACTGTTGCTCACATGAAATACAGAAAAATAAAAAGCTTCTTTTCCCATATTGGATACGGCAATATATACATTTTGTCCGTTTTTGAGAACAGGTAGTGAATCTTCAATGGACATTACATTACGGTTACTTAAGGTAAGAAAAACCTTCGCGCTCAACACATCATTCATGGTCTCCAGTCCGATCAGACGCTTGGCCTTCACAAAACGTGTGAGATCATTGTGCATTTGTTGCAACCAGCGATCCGGATTACCGCTTTTTATTACTGTATCAGTTGATATACCGTCTCCTTCGCTTGTTTGCAACAAGTAGGTGAGACTGTCTTTATTAATGGAATGAATGGAGAGTACATAATCAGCGTTTTTGTGGGTGATTTGATTAATGAGGGCAAAGTTTTTTAGATTGCGAATGACTTTTTTGCCGAGCTGTCTATCATCAATGATGAGTTGTAAATTACAACCTTCTTCTTTGTAATTGACTCTATCGATGCGCACTCGGAGAGATTCTTTGGGAGGAAGATTGATGGCATTATTGAGTTCAATCTCTGCATCAAATGCGCGCAATTGGACAATTCTTCCTCTGCTCAATACTGATTTACTGGCGTAATTTATTACGCTGACTTCGCTTCCTGCCGTGATTCCATGAAGACTTCCGCCATCCATAATGAGTGTGCGGTTGCCGTGTTTCTGTAATACATTAAATGAATTAATTGAAGGTTGTGCACCCTGTCGCATAAAAATTGGAGATCTGAGTGCGCCTTCCGCAAAAGGAGTTTGCATCGAGTTTCTTGCTTCAACAAATTGTTTAAGATCATTCCATAAATCCATATACGACTCAGCCCCGCCGCTGTTAAGGCTTTGGCATAAGGCATAAGTGTATAGGCCATAGCGCTTGTTATCTTGATCAAACTCATAGCTTAATTGTCTTGGACTGGAACTGTACATGTAAACTGCCGGAGCCAAGCCATCCTTGTTAAGTGATAATTCGCGGTCGGCTGTAATGACTTCCAATTCGGATAACGCGCTTTGATGTTGTGCACCGGAGGGAGCCAAGATGATATCTGATCCTCTGGCGCGAACACGACCTCTGGATGCACTGCCGGAATGACAAGCGTCCATACTAACAAAAAGCTGACCTTGCGGTCCTAGTTTCATGCGCACAGCGTTGAGTGCCGTCGCGAGATCATCATCTCGAAGAAGATATTGCCCTTCATTGATACCTTCTTTGTAAAATTTGGGCGAATCGTATGGTACCAAGGCTTCATCGAGACCATCAGGCTCGTCGCCATCGTCATCAGGAATCTGTTGGCCGTGACCGGAAAAGTGAAAAATTGCCAGATCGCCTGCCTTGCAGGCGTCCGTAAGATATTTTTGAATAGATTTAAGTATTGATGTTCGTGTAACTTCCTGTTCTGACATTCGGTGAATCGAAGATTCGTTAATGCCAAGATGGGTCAAAGTATTCGCAATGAGGTCTATATCCTGGGTTGATGATAGCTCGGGCCAGCCAGTCGCAGGCGGGTATTTGCCGACACCAATCAGTAAAACATGTTGATTGGTTGTCTTTTGTGCTTGAAGTAAAGCGCTACCTGAGATCAGGGTGAGACAGATTATAATTAGGTGTGCACGCATACCCATATTTTTCGAAATATATTCCATTAGCCTGAAGATGTTATCAGGGAGGTGAGAATTAATTTGGCGGGCCGACCTCATTTTTCAAATTAGAATTCTCATATTCCAAATAAGCTAATTTGAGATAAAAATCCATAATGCGGCGATTGATTGGTCAAAAACCAATTAAGCGGGGTTATAGTCCTTGTCAAAGAGCAATCTGAGTATTAAATATTTATTTAATATGTTGTAATACAGCACTTCAACATTTATATTTACTTGATTTTAGGAGGGCTTCGACTGGTAACAATGTCCCATCTGGGCGAATCAATGGGCACTAACTAAATAAAACTGTATGAAAAACAATGAAGATTTTCTTAATGCCCTGCGCCTCAATGAAGAATGGGCGTATGAGGCATTGTACCGGGATTATTATCCCATGGTTCTGAAGTATGTACTGCAAAACAGCGGAGAACATGAAGCAGCGCGGGATCTTTTTCAAGAAGTAGTCATTGCGGTGATTCGCAATATCCGTAATCCCGATTTTGAATTGTACGACGGCACAAAGTTTGGAACTTATCTGATGTCCATCGCACAGAAGAAATGGCTCGCGGGTCTTCAGCAGAATAAAAACAAAAAAACAGTAGATCTTGAAGATCAGGTTCTTGACTGGCGTGATGTGGAGGAATCCTATACTTCAGAGGATCGCGAAATACAATACGGCAGAATGGAACGCGCACTCGATCAGATTGGGATGGAATGCCGGGAAATCATCCTGAGTTACTATTACAACCACGTTCCACTCAATCGTATTGCCGGTATTATGGGTTATACCCAGGCCTTCGTACGCGTCAAAAAGAACAGGTGCATGAACCGTCTTCGTGAACTGATAACAATTGAACACTAATTCGATATATTAAAAATTTATCTAAACTAATTAAAATAAAATAATATGAATCATACTTGGGAAAATCTTGACCGTATCGAAGCCTGGAAAAATGGTGAAATGTCAAAAGAAGAAAAAGAAAAATTTGAATTCGATCTCATGCATAATGAAGAACTTTCAAAAGAAGTAGAGTTGTATGACCGCTTGTCGGAACACATCGATTCCTACGGCGATCTGCGGACGCGAAGGCTGATCCGTCGTGTTGAATCCAAACTTGAAAAAGAAGGATTTTTTAAAGAGGGGGCCATTGCTCAACCTGTGGAACCAATTACTGAAGAGACCAAAGCGGATGTGCAGAAGTTCAAGTGGTCCTGGTACAAGATCGCGGCCAGCCTCGTTGTACTACTTGTCGCCGGCGGAATTTATCTCGCCGTAGAAAAATATCAGCCCAGGTTGCCGGAGATGGCCCTTATAAGAATGGACCTGAAACATATTGACGCCAACCTTGAAAGACTGGAGGCTCCCGGATTTGGGGATGAATCCAAAGGTAAAAACGACTCCATGGCAGATGCTTTGAAATTCTATAAGGAGTTTGAATTTTCAAAAGCTAGAATCCTCCTTCTGCAAGTCCTTCAAAATTATCCTCACGATCCGCTTGCACAGCTTTATCTTGGACTATCCTATTTTCAGGATGAAGAATATGCCAAAGCAGCCAGGTATCTCACACCGCTGACCCGTGAGAACGATTTCAACGAACGCGATCTGGCCAAATGGTATTCAGCCTGGTGTTACTTTATGTTTAAGACAGCCAAGGATGAACAAACTGCGGTTGTTCTTTTAACTGAGCTTGCGAATGATCCGGCATCTGATTTTCAGGAATACGCCAAAGGCTATCTGGATATACTTAAAAAGTAGTTTAAATCACATATAACATGGGATCTGCCAAATTTCAAAAAATGCTTAGACAATTTATCATTCCGGCGCTACTGATTGCAGCGCCGGATTTTTCGAATGGTCAAATTCTGAAGGATGCGCAAGAGATACTAGGCAAACTGTACAAGGCCAACGGCAATATGATCATTCCGCGTCCGATTGTTAAGCTTAGCCCTAGTCAGGGGCGCGCAGCTTGTTATCTCCGCAGCGTGAATACCATCGAGCTAAGTCCCGTGATCTTCGACGTGTGCCGCAGTATGGGCAAGGATTCACTTGCCGCACTGGCCTTTGTATTGGGTCATGAATTCTCACATGCTTTTCAAAATGATCTCAAGGCTTCAGAGACAAATTTTCTGGCTTATCACCGCACAGATAACAGTGATGTGGGACATGAAGAAGCGGCCGATGTGAGTGGTGCATTTATGGCTTATCTCGCAGGATATCGAACCCTTGATCTGATGGATCCATTCCTTGATCGCATTTATGATAAGTTCAACCTCAATCATGATCTCAGAGGATACCCAAGTCTTGCCGAAAGAAAGCAGACCTCACAGAAAGTTAGAAAAATGGTTGATCAGTTGATCAGCACGTATGAAGCGGCCAATATGCTCAGTGCCATTGGGCAATACGAATTGGCCGTCAGCTGTTATGAATACATTCTCGGTTGGTACCATGGCCGCGAGATATACAATAACCTGGGTGTGACGTATAGCAGGCTTGCGCTCAATTTTACCGGGCAGAATACCGAATCATATGTCTATCCATTAGAAATGGAGTGGGGTACGAGGATGAAGAAACCTTCGGTTAGCCGGGGTGCAGGATTGCCGGCGGAAATGGCGATGTTGAAGGATCACTATTTGCAGCGCTCACAGGATAATATGGTCCAGGCAGCGCGAATGGATAAAACCTTCTTCACCGCGGATCTCAATATTTTCTGTATTTATCTGTTAAAAGGTGCTTACAGAGAAGCTATGGAATTCTATGAACGCAACAGCCTTCAAAGGACCAGTGACCTGCTTGGCAGTGAAGATCATCGTAATAAGCTTCGCATGTCCTATGCCATTGCCAAGGCCAGAATGGGAGAAAAGGAACAGGCCCGAAGAATATGGACTGATTTGTCTCACGTACAAAATTCAGCGATCGCAGCGCAGGCACTTATTAATCTCGCCGTACTCGATGGTGAAAAGGCCTCTGCAAAGGAAAATACATGTATGACGTTTAAGCCTGCAAGCAAGGACTATGATGGCATCAAGCTGTATCGAGAATATCCAAGCGGTGACACCATCCTGCTCAATGCCGAAAAAGGAATGCTCATGACGGTCCGCGATTTGCCTGGTAGCAAAGTCTATGTGCTTCGTCAGGGCAAGGGATATCTGAGGATGCAAAGGGTACGCGGACAGTGGAACATGAACCGTCGTGATCTTCAGGATCCAGGCCAGATCCAGCAGACGGACAACGGATTCCTATATTATTGCGCGGACGGCAGATTTGTGCTTAATGTCGACCGCGATCTGAAGGTCAGGGAATGGGTGAAATACCATTAATATCTAAATCAATAAATTCGCTTGTATTCTTGGTTGAAAGTCAACTTAACCTGGAACGTTATCCTTAAGGTTAATTGCAATGTTCTGCAAATACTTTAATAATGCCGAATCGGATTCAAAAGACTGGATTTTTGGACTTTCCGGCAAGCCTTCCCCTGGTGCGGAAATTGATTGCCAGGAATATAATAATTGCCTTATGGTATCTTTCGAAACAGGATCTTCAAATAAAATAAACTCCATATTCAGCGCTGGAAGCTCGACCAAGATTAGATTGTTTGAGGTGTTACCTATTCCTGACAAAGCCAATTTACGGAATGACGGCGAAAGACCAAATCCTACTGCTTCCCAGTTATCATTTGAGTTTTTGCTAAATTCCATTGAAGTTATAATCTTCTTTGATGCATTGAGCAAAGGGACCTCGACTGAAAAGTGCGGGTTCAGGAGTGCGTATATAGGATCGCTGCCATTGTAATTTTTCAGTCTTTGGAGTTCAATAAAATATTTTCTAAATTTACTTCCCGCTTTTAAAGAATTAATCTGATCTGGATTCTCCAAGCCAAAACTGTGATAGTTGGAACTGTTCATTAGTTTGGCAAATGTAGCCCTGGAATCCTCAATTGTATTATTTGATGGAAGTTCCGGTTTTCTCCAATATACCATTGCCAATAGAGTGATCAAGATCAATAAAAAGGCAGATAAAACTGGCCCTCTGTTGCTGCTGACGTTAGATTCTGGCATCTTCCAAAATTTAAATTTATTGTAATTTAAAGAATTAACTAGTATGTGGTTGCCTTTTCAATATTGAAATAACATCTTCCCAATGTATGTCTTGCGTCTGATCTGTTGTGCTGATGTCTGACAATTCGGACTGGTGGATAGGGATAATTTTCATCTGAATTGTTCAATTGAAGAAATCCTGGGTATGGATCCATGACAAAATCCCAAAGCTGTCTGTCAACGATTTGATAACCGTTCAATATGATCATGTGGGCTCCGCCACCTGTCCAGTTATAGGTTAGGCAAAGCGGTCTGTTGTTGTCAATTTCATGAAGCATATTTTGCCAGGTCAGGTAGATTGGATGATCATCGGTGTTGAAGGCTCTAAAACCTAATTGGTCAAAGATTGGCCAATGAGGGAAATTGCAGGTATCATTGATTGGGTATGTACAACATTTACAATTATCTAAAGTATCTATCAGGCAAATCCTGGCCTGACGGCATTGCTTATGCGAGGTGTCATTATCTGGGAGTAAATATTTCAAAATCATCTCAGAACTGGCTGCCCAACACCAGTATTGTTGTTTTTGAGGGATGTATTTAACATCAAGAATCCTGGAGTCATTGGGGTAGTCATAGGTGGGGCAACAGGCGCAGTAAAAAAAAACAATGCATGAAACGGTAAACAAATACTCACCACCTCTGATGGATATCTTCATGGAAAAAATGGTTTGGTTGCATCAAAAATACACAATCTTTTGGAATAGGTAGTGTTTTCCAAATTTATTGACATTAAATTTTACTATAAGTGGAATACTATTTTATGCTATCGCTTTGAAGCAAAGGATGACTATTTTTGCTATGATATATACAAAGTGCTTATATTGC
>JAIBCI010000114.1 GCA_019694255.1 Saprospiraceae bacterium | reverse complement strand
ATTCTTCATCAGGAAATAACTTTTGGAATTCAAAAATGCTCAAACTATCAAACTTTTTTTCCATTTCTTGTTTATAATTTGCTCTAAGTTAAGCATTTATTACGTATTTTACAGGCCTAATTCAGTTTATTTTTTATACGGGATCACAAGCCAAGGCAAAGCTGGTACTCGCTGCTGCGGCACAAAAGCTGACGCCAGTTGCAACAGAGCTTGGGGGAAAGTCACCACTCATTATTGATAAAGGTTATCCAATTGCTGATATCGCTGGCGATATCTGTTTCGGCAAATTGCTAAATGCTGGTCAAACCTGTGTGGCACCGGATTTTGTTTTACTTCACAAATCTCAGGAAGATGAATTTATTCAGTTATGGAAACAAGCGGTAAATAAATTCTATGGCAAGAATGTGTGTGGTAATGAAGATTACTGCGGCATAATTAATGAAGACCATTTTAACCGCCTTAAGATTCTTACAGAACTGGCTATTCAGGAAGGGGCCATTGCCTGTGATCATATGGAATTTGATATTACAAATAGGAAAATCAGGCCTGTACTTTTAAAAAATGTCAGCTGGCAAAATCCTGTGATGCAGGAGGAGATCTTCGGGCCCCTGATGCCTATTCTTTGCTATGATTCAATCGATGAAATTTTCGCGCCATTGCGTGTTCTCGGACGTCCATTGACCCAGTATATTTATTGCAGCGATAGTGCGAATCTTAGGAAGATCCTTGACCGGACACGTGCCGGGGGTGTGTCTGTTAACCAATGCTTGCTTAATTACTGTGAAAATAATCTTCCTTTTGGGGGAGACCATCAAAGCGGCCAGGGCCGGTATCACGGTTATAGTGGATTTATTGAATTCTCGCATCAGCGTTCGATTTCAAGACAACGATGGATTCCGTCGTCGATCAGACTTTTTCATCCGCCGTATCAGGGTTGGAAAAAAAAGATGATGAATCTTCTCATTCGTTTTTTTGCAAATTGATATATGAAGGCAATTTATTTTTTAATTCTCTTAATTCTACTATCAAAGTTATTGACAGCTCAAAAAAGGGATATTACACTGGAGGATATTTTTGAGCGTGGCGTTTTCAAAACGCGCGGAATCGGTGACCTTGATTTCAGAAAAGATGAAATACATTATACCAGGTTAGAGGATAACAAGTTTGTCAATTATGAAATCGCCACTGGCAACAAGTCATCGGTGCTGATGGATATCGAAGCGGAAGCTGAAGAAATCAGTGACAAGGTGAAGTCATATAAATTTTCTGAAAACGAACGTTTTCTGTTGTTGGAAACCGATCAGGAATACAAATTCCGCCTTTCTTATAAGGCAACCTGCTATGTCTATGATTTGAAAGAGAAAAAACTAATCAGGGTTTTTCATGGTCTAAAAATAATGTATCCCCAATTTTCACCAGCTAGTGACAAGATTGCATTCGTATTTGAAAATAATCTTTATTTTCAAAATCTCAGGAATGATCAAATAACACAAATCACTCGTGACGGAAGTCAAAATACTATAATCAACGGAGCTTCAGACTGGGTGTATGAAGAGGATTTTAATGTGAGGCACAGTTATGAATGGTCGCCAAATGGAGATATGATCGCTTTTCTTCGCTTTGATGAGTCCAGGGTCAGGGAATGTATGCTGGAATATTATACGGATAGTTTGTATCCCGTTGTCTACAAATTCAAATATCCAAAAGTTGGTGAAGCAAATTCAAAAGTGAGCGTATGGAACTATAGCATTGCAGCACATAAATTAAAATCACTACACACAGGAATGGAGAGTACTGTTGACCAATATATCCCTCGATTAAAATGGACAGGCAGAGTCAACGAGCTTTGTATAACGTGGATGAACAGGCAGCAGAACATTTTACGCTTAATCTTGATTGATACGCGTCTGGACAAACATAGCCTTCTGCTCGAAGAAAAAAATAATAAATACATCGAACTAAACGATCAGCTTAGCTTTAGCAGGGATGGAAAGTTTTTTTTCTGGTCTTCAGAGAAGGACGGCTATAATCAGTTGTATAGATATCATATGGATGGTCAATTGATGAATCAGATCACCACAGGTGATTTTGAGATGACAGCTTTTTATGGTTTTAATGAGGACCAATCAAAAATTTACTACCAGCGTGCAGAAGATCGTGGCCGAGATAGAAGAATATACCGCATTGGTGTTGATGGCAAGGGTATTCATTGTATTACAGAAGCTCCCGGTGTTCATCAGGGTAAAATAAGCAAAGCAGGGCGGTATTTTGCATTGAGTTCTTCAACTGTAGATCGTCCTCCCGTTCATTCAATAATTGATCAGGATGGCCAGCTTGTCAGGGTTATTGAAGATAATTCGGCGATAAGAAATCGGCTGGCTTCCTATTTACATTCATTTGCACAATTGGAAACAATCAACAACCGTAATGGGGATCAATTGAATAGCCTGATGATCAAGCCACAGAATTTTGATTCTGCCAAAAAATATCCCGTGCTGATGTTCCTCTACGGAGGACCGGGAAGTCAGCAGGTGATGAATCGATGGGCAGGGATTACGCACTATTGGTGGCTTCAAATGTTGGCGCAGCAGGGATATATTATTCTCGTCGTAGACAGTCGTGGTACAGGAGGTCGAGGCGAACAGTTTAAGAAACTCACCTATGGACAGTTGGGTAAGTATGAGACGGAGGATCAGATTGATGCGGCTATTTTTCTGAGTAGCCTCGCTTACATTGACAGAAAAAGAATTGGCATCTACGGATGGAGCTATGGAGGATATCTTTCTACGCTTTGCCTCCTCAAGGGCAATGAGGTGTTCAAGTCAGCCATTGCTGTTTCACCCGTTACGAACTGGAAATGGTATGACTGTGTGTACACCGAAAGATATATGGGATTATTCGCAGACCACCGACAGGGATATGAAGACAATTCACCGGTCTATTTTGCGGACCGACTCAAGGGCAATTACCTGTTGGTGCATGGCCTGGCGGATGACAAAGTACACTTTCAGCATACAGCTGGGTTGACCCGGGAGCTCATCCTTCACAAAAAGCAGTTTGAAACCTTTATTTATCCCAATCGCAATCACGGTATCTCCGGAGACAATGCCACCATCCACCTGTTTGCAAAAATGACTAACTTTGTGTTCGAAAAGATATAAGTGATGAAAAACCTGAGTTATTTGCTAGTATTTGTGTTGGTAGCCGCCGCTTGTTCTGCCGGAAAGGGATCATTGTTTAATAAAAAAGATATTGACCTCAAAGGCCTGATTGGAACATGGCAGCGAAAGAACGAACAAAAGTTTGAGAAATGGGCATTGGTCAGCCCCACCGAATGTATCGGCGTGGCTTATGATATGAGTACGGGTGTTGCATCTATCGATGAGAACATGCGGCTGTTCAAGATGGATAATACCTGGATTTTTGAAGTCAAGCATAAGGAACATGATTTTAAACCCGTTCAGTTTGCATGGCAACCTGATCCAGCCTATCGGATGCGGTTTGTCAATGAGAAGAATGACTATCCACAAGTCATACGGTATAAGGTGAAATCCGACAGCACGATGACTGCCGATATCAGTGATATCAAAGGCGGAAATCTCGTGATGTACGATTTTATCAAATCACAAAAAAAATGAGTGATTCAGAGATCGTTAACCGAAAGGCGACCCATCTATATTTTTTTGAACAAACTTTTGAAGCAGGTATTCAGCTGACCGGTACCGAAGTCAAATCGATCAAGGCAGGAAAGGCTAACTTGAGCGATGCCTATTGCAGTTTCGAACGTGGAGAACTTTGGCTGCGGAACATGCATATCTCTGAATATGATCAGGGCTCCAACAACCATGATCCCAGGAGGCCACGAAAGTTATTACTAAACAAGACGGAGCTGCGGAAGATGGAGCGCAAAGTCAATGAGAAAGGCGTAACCATTATCCCTTATCGTATTTATCTCTCAGACCGTGGGATGTTTAAAATTGAAGTTGCGGTGGCAACCGGTAAAAAATCATTTGACAAACGGGAGAGTATCAAAGAACGCGATCAGAAACGCGAACTGGATCGCAGCGTCAAAAACTATAAATAACAAGCAATCAGTTAGGCGATCTCCGGATAAAGAGGAAAACTTTTCATATAGGTATTGACCGAAGCACGAATAGATTCAATTCGCTGTGCATTATGCCTGTTTTCAATGAGTTCATTGATCCATTGGCACACCTGGCTAAAATCTTCTTCTTTGAATCCCCTGGATGTCATGGCCGCGGTGCCAAGCCGGATTCCTGAGGTAGTGGTAGCTGGCTGAGGGTCATTCGGGATCATATTCTTGTTGGTCGTAATATCTGCACGGATTAATAATTCCTCCGCTTCTTTGCCGGTAATATTCTTACTGCGAAGATCAACCAACATCAAGTGATTATCGGTGCCTCCAGAAACAATACTAAAACCTGATACCAACAAATCCTTTGCAAAGGATTGGGCGTTGTCAATCACCTGACGCGCATAACCAACAAAACTCTCCTGGAGTGACTCCCCAAAAGCGATGGCCTTGGCTGCAATAATATGTTCAAGGGGTCCGCCCTGAATACCTGGAAAAACAGCGCTATTGATGAGGGTGGACATCATAATGGTTTTTCCTTTTTTGTCTTTTTTGCCAATCAGATTTTCAAAGTCCTGACCAATCATCACAATGCCGCCTCGAGGTCCTCTCAGCGTCTTGTGGGTCGTTGAAGTTACAATGTGACAATGAGGAATCGGATCATTAAGTTGTCTGGCAGCAATTAATCCGGCAGGGTGGGCGATATCTGCCAGAAGTGTAGCCCCCACCTCATCAGCCACTGTTCTGAATGTCTTGTAATCCCAATCCCTCGAATAGGCTGATGCACCGCAGATGATCAGCTTCGGACGATGCAGTAGTGCCTTCTCCCTGACCTGGTTCATATCCACAAGACCTTGATCATCAACCCCATAACTAATTACTTTATAGTACTTGCCCGATATGTTGACCGGCGAACCGTGGCTCAGATGCCCTCCGTGGGCCAAATCCAGACCCATCATCGTATCGCCAGGCTGCAGTGCTGCCAGTTGAACGGACATGTTGGCCTGTGCCCCTGAGTGTGGTTGGACATTGGCATAGTCTGCTTTGAAAAGCTGGCATAGTCGCTGTATAGCAAGGTTTTCGATTTCGTCAACCACTTCGCAGCCACCATAATATCGTTTGCCTGGATAGCCTTCCGCGTACTTGTTTGTCAGCCATGAACCCATCGCCCGAATCACCTGGGAACTGGCAAAATTCTCTGAAGCGATCAGTTCAACCCCACGGCGTTGACGGTCCAGTTCTTTCATCATGAATGACTGCACCTGTAGATCATCAAGTCTCATACTAAGCTTTAATTAAAATGTTGCGCAAGTTAAGAGGTCGTAACTATTTAACGGTATAGTATCGCGATATCTTCTGCATCAGATAACTGAATTCACTGTAGGAGGAGAGTGGAACGATGAGGCCATTTTTCTGACGTATCATGATCTCCCCTTCTTCCGGATCATAAGCTGTGAAATCAATTTTAAAGCGTTGACCCTTTAATGTTTCGCCAACTTTTCCTTCGTTTTGTACATCGGGCGGTGGTTGGTGGGTAATTTCTATTTTGGACAGCGTCCTGTCCAATAGTGCCGCTGCCCAGGCCGCAATCTGAGGATCCGGATGATCGCGATAATTTTTTAGAAGGGCCCAGACATCAATATCATCAAGACGGGCAAAATGTGCTATAAATTTTTCACGTTGCGATTGATTTTCCAGTCCTTCTCTTATACCGGTGACTTCGTTGAATGCCACGCTTCCGGTGCGGAGTTGGTCCGCCTCACCAATCCTGTGCAAGAGTGCACGCAGTGTCTTTTCAGCGATGAGTGCGGTCTTGTGCAGATAGACCTGCAGGTACATGATTCTTCTGCTGCTGAGAAATTTTTCAATGGTGTAAATGGATTTTTCCTCCAAAATGAGATTTTGATCCGACACGTCCATCATCAATATGAGACGGTCAATTCCGATATTCCCTTCAACTACACCAGTATAGAAACTATCGCGTTTGAGATAATCCAGTCGGTCTACGTCGAGTTGGCTGCTGATGAGCTGATGAAGAAATTTTTTAGGATGCCTGCCCTGAAAGACCTCAATGGCCAGATCAAGCATGCCACCAAAAGATCTGTTGAGTGACTCCATCATCCATAAGGTGATGGTCTCATGATGCACATTCACGAGACTGTGTTCAAGGACATGAGAAAAAGGGCCGTGGCCTATATCATGCAGGAGAATAGCCATTTGGGCGGCTTCGAATTCTTCCTGACTGATCGCATGACCTTTTTGCTGCAGATGGAGCAGGGCTTCAGTCATCAGATGGTATGCACCAAGCGCATGATTAAATCGCGTGTGTACAGCACCTGGATACACATAATGTGTAAGACCAAGCTGTTTGATCCTTCTGAGGCGCTGGAAATACGGATGTTCGATCAGGCGCATCAGATTCTTGTTGTGCACCGAAATAAAACCGTAAATCGGGTCGTTGAATATTTTATTCCGTGTCAAAGAAATGTACCGCTTTGATTTGCGTAAAGATAGGCTGAATAAAATAATGGTCTACTTTTACGTCAGGAATTAAATTGAACGCGTTAGACGAATCATTAAGCATGGAAAAAATTAGAATATTGTGGGCCGATGACGAAATAGATTCATTGAAGCCTCAGGTTTTCTTTCTCGAAAAAAAAGGATATGACCTCACCACGGTATCCAATGGACATGACCTGATCGATACGCTTGCAGAAGATTCGTCCTATGACCTGGTTTTTTTGGATGAGTCCATGCCGGGTATTACCGGAATTGAAACACTGAGTAGGATAAAATCCAGGGGATGGACCATGCCGGTAGTCATGGTTACAAAAAATGAAGCAGAAAATCTGATGGAAGAAGCAATCGGTAGTCAAATCTCCGATTATCTGATCAAACCGATTAATCCGAATCAACTCCTGCTGACGATTAAAAAACTAATTGACAACAAGAAACTGGTGTCAGCAAAAAATACCAGTGATTACCAGGTGGCCTTCCGACAGTTATTTATGGAAATTTCAGATTCAGCGGACCACGAATCATGGGTTAAGATTTATCGTCAGCTGATGCAGTGGGAGTTTAAACTTGATCATGGCTCGGATCCAGAGATTCAGCAAATCCTCGCACAGCAAAAGCAGGAGGCAAATATTGAATTTTCAAAATTCATCAATCAGCATTATCAGAAATGGTTTGAACCAAACGCTTACGCGCCGGTCATGTCGCACAATCTCATGATCAATAAAGTGTTCAAAACCTTGTCGAGTGATGTGCCAACGATTTTTATTCTGCTCGACAACCTTCGCTACGACCAGTGGAAAATTATTGAACCGATCATCACTGAAAAATTTAAGGTGACCCGTGAAGACTACTTTTACAGCATACTTCCAACAACCACCCAGTATTCTAGAAACAGTATTTTCGCTGGAATGCTTCCAGCCGAAATAGAAAAGTTCTATCCGGAGTGGTGGCTCAATGACAATGAAGAAGGGGGCAAGAATCTCAGGGAGCCAGACCTTCTGGGCAATCTAGTGAAAAGGGTTTTCAAACCCGAGATTCGATGGGAGTATTTTAAAGTGACGAATACGGCCAAAGGCAAGCAGCTTGTAGATCAGATTCACAACTATTTGAGAAATAATCTTACCGCGGTGGTGTATAATTTTATTGACATGCTCTCGCATGCAAGAACGGAAATGGAAGTTCTCAAAGAACTCGCATCGGATGAAATTGCCTATCGATCTTTGACCCGATCCTGGTTTATTCACTCTCCGTTGTGGGCTGCACTTCAGCGAATCGCCGATCTTCCGGTGCAACTGATTATCACAACCGATCACGGTACAATCCGGGTGCAGGACCCTAGCAAAGTGATCGGAGACCGGGACACAACTACCAACCTGCGTTATAAAGTAGGCAAAAGCCTGGCATATGAGAAAAAAGATGTTCTGGAAATCAAGGATCCTGCGAAAGTCGGATTGCCAAGACCTAATCTTTCTTCAACATTTATTTTCGCCAAGGATAAAAACTACTTTCTTTATCCGAATAACTTCAGCCAGTTTATGAATTATTACCGCAATACTTTTCAGCATGGAGGCATTTCCATGGAAGAAATGATTTGCCCGGTCATTCATCTAAGGAGCAAAAATGCGCTTTGAAGAAAAGGATTTAATAATCGTTTTGAACAGACAGTCGATTGATTTTTTCTTCCAGCAGCAAGTATTTCTGTTCATCGCAAATAAACGTAATGCTGGAACCAAAATAACCTTTGTGTGACAGGTTAATCTTGCCCAGTAACCGTATACTCAGTGATTTGGATTGCAGTGAATCAATCTGGGTGTAAGGAATTCTGATTGTCCTGAGATAATTGGACACATAGATATACTGCTCATCGGCATCGATACGCCTTAGCTTCAGTATGGTCCTGTAGATCAGAATTGCAAATAAAACAAATAGTGCGAGAAAAATCCAGCGCATGAATTGGAAAAAGGTTCCATCGAGGTCTTCTATATTGACCAAAAACAATCCGGCGGTAAGGCTACCAAAAAATACCAGCCAGAATACAGGCAGGAAAACAGCAAAAAACAATGTCGCGGCAGATGATATTCTGGTCATGAAATTCTGATATAGATCATTCTTTAGGATAAGTGCGTTGTGCTACAACGATGCTCAGTTCATACAGTAATGCGAGTGGTATAAGCACAACCGTCATGGATACAACATCAGGCGGCGTAATGATCGCTGCTACGACAGCAAGAATGACAAATGCATGCCTTCGGTATGTGCGCATAAATTCAGGTCCGAGAATGCCAAGTTTGGCAAGAAAAAAAACTGCGAGTGGCAATTCAAACACCAGGCCCGTAAAAAAAGTGAACATCACCATGACATCCACAATTGAGCTGAGGGTCGCCGAACTTTGGACCAGGTCGCTTACGGTATAAGATGATAGAAAGCTAATTGAAAAAGGCGCCAAAACAAAAAAACCAAACAGTACACCGATGATGAATAATGTCGAAAGTACAAACACGATACCTTTGGTCGCCTTTCTTTCATTCTCATAAAGACCCGGGCTGACGAATTTCCATATTTCCCAAAACACCAGGGGTGATACGAGAAACAGGCCGACGAAAAAACTTGCCTGCAGATGAATCATCAGATTCTCCGATAGCTCTCGTGTAAAGATCTGAGGACGCACGGGTTTGATACAGGTCAATTCGGATAAACTGCAAAAGAAGCGATAAGTCGGAAAGTCGTCATGCAGCGGACCAAGAATGATCTTGTCAAAAAGAAAATTCTTATTTAAAAAAACCAGGATCGTACCGGCTACTGCATAAAGGGCAATCCGAAACAGGTGCTTTCTAAGGGCATCGATATGGTCCATGAAACTCATTTCCTGAGCCTCATCCTCCGGACGTTTGACTTTTGAAAAGAACTGGCTGATAATCCCCAAAACAACTTCTTAAACGGCTGCAAATATAAGGCAGGTTCAGGGCTTGAAGCTTTAATAAGCAGCCCAATCATTGTAAAAGTAATTCATGCGAGAAGTCATCTGTATCACATAATTAGCTTACTGAATTAGGCCTGTAAAATACGTAATAA
>JAIBCI010000095.1 GCA_019694255.1 Saprospiraceae bacterium | reverse complement strand
ATTCGGAAAACGTCGTTTGATCCGCAGGTCTTACCTTTGGGTTGAAATATTAATACCTGATTTCAAGTTCTTAAAGCGCGCAACAGGTGAAATAACCATTGATCTCTCTTTTTGAAAATAAATTAATTTTCGACAAAAAAATTGCTCTTATTTTTTCAGAATATCAGATCAATAATGCATGCACAATCTTGAAATGAAAAAAATATATTTCTCTTGCAATTGATTTGCAAATTAAATTGATTTCACTTAAAATGAAAATAATAAAATCGAATTTGCTTTTTCTGAAACTGAAATCACTCAGGACAGGAAAATACCTTTTAATAATTTCCGCGTTGATTTATTCATGCAGCCATCTTGTTCCACAAGGCCCTGCGGAAGAATTATTGATGAATGCACCACTACCGGGATTAAGTAATTCACAGTTACTTCTTTTTCAGGAGGGTGCCGCAGAATTCGATGAGGTGTATACACAGGAGACAGGGTTGGGACCCATTTATGTTTCCAATTCGTGTGCATCATGTCACAAAGATGACAACCGCGGACATCCCTTTACCATGCTGGTAAGATTCGGACAGCATGACACCAGCGGCAATCAATTTCTTCACTTAGGAGGACCTCAGCTTCAGCATCAGTTCATTCCCGGATTCCAAGGTGAAAAAATACCCTCAGGAGCGCCCCATACGCGTCTGATTGCACCGATTGTATCTGGTACCGGATTTCTTGAACTGGTACCGGATGAAGATATCTTGAAAATGGCAGATCCCGATGACGCTGACGGTGATGGGATCTCCGGGAGGGCGCACTGGAATGAAGTCCCTGAATGGGTGCATGTATCCAGTCACGCACAATCCGTCAATGGCAGATACCTGTGTCGCTTCGGAAAAAAGGCAAGCACCTATAATCTGCATCAACAGGTTACCCAGGCATTTAATCAGGATATGGGGATCACCACAACGTTTTTACCGCACGACCCTTTTAACCCCGCAGAAGGTACCAATCCTGTTCCTAATTTTTCAGCAGATATTTCAGATCAGAGTCTCAATGCCACCGTATTTTATATTCAGACTCTGCAAATGCCCGCACAGCGCAATAAGCTTCATGCCGATGTCCTTCAGGGCAAAGAAATATTCAACCTTATCGGATGCCAGAAGTGTCATACGGAAAAACTAAAAACCGGAATTGCAGCAATCAGCGCACTCAGTGAAAAAGAATTTTATCCCTATACCGATCTTTTGCTTCACGACATGGGAACGGCACTTGATGACGGTTACACAGAAGGCTATGCACTGAGCAGCGAATGGCGGACAGCTCCGCTGTGGGGACTTGGATTGGCCGGAACAGCCCAGGGAGGAAAGCTTTTTCTTATGCATGACGGACGTGCGACCAGCATTGAAATGGCCATTCAGATGCATGGAGGTGAAGCACAAAAAAGCCAAAAGGCATTTGATCAGTTAGAAGCTTCTGACAAAAACAAATTAGTGCAGTTTCTGCAATCGCTGTAGTATGACCAGAAATGAATTCATCAGGCTTTGCGGTATAACGGTGGCCGGCGGGTTGGGTGCTTCGCTACTGAATGGATGTGCCAGCGCATATTATTTCGCACGGTTTGAAATACAGGAACGAAAACTGAGTATCCCGGTGAGTGAATTTTTTGTCACGCAGGGAAAAAAAATCAAGCCACGAAAATTTGTCTTACTTCGAATACCACAGTTCAATTATCCGATCTGTGTGTTCCGCATCTCAGCAACAGACTACACCGCGGTACTGATGGAATGCACCCACCGTAGCTGCGAATTGCAGAACCAGGGATATTATCTCGTATGCCCATGTCACGGCAGTGAATTCACCTGTCGCGGCCAGGTTAAGAATCCACCTGCTGAAGATGACCTTAAAACTTTTTCAGTTAAATCATCAGAACAATTTATCCATGTCGAAATATAAATTTATTCTTTGCATCAATTTTATTCTCTTCATACGCATCCTAAGCGCTCAGGACACCCTACGCCCGGTCTCGCGCGAACACCGGGATAGCATAAAACGTGGAATGAACATGGATGCTATTTACAATCGCCCTTTCCTTCGAAACAAAAGTTTTCCAGTTGCCATTGGCGGTTATATTGAAACCAATACTGAATATGCCTCAACGAATGGTGTTGATGATGGATTTCATTTTCAATTCCGGCGTATGACGATGTTCATGTCCAGTACTATTGCGTCGCGTATTAAGTTTTTATCAGAAATTGAATATGAAAACGGCACCCAGGAGATCAGCCTTGAGACTGCACTGATGGATCTGGAGTTTACTCCGGGCCTCAATCTTCGCGGTGGCATCTTATTAAATCCGATTGGAGGATTTAATCAGAATCACGATGGCCCCCGATGGGAGTTCGTGGACCGACCATTGGTCAGTACAGAAATTATCCCATCCACCTTGTCCAGCACGGGTATGGGATTTTACGGTAAGTTTTACAGCCGTCAATGGATCCTGGGCTATGAAGCTTATGTGACGAATGGACTTTCCGATGCATTAATTCTTAATGAAGAAGACCGTACGTCATTTCATGAAGCCAAGGAAAATCCGAATAAATTTTTCAGAAGCAACAGCGGTCTGCCGATGATCAATGGCAAACTTGCTTTGCGTCACAGAGCGCTGGGTGAGATTGGAATATCCATGCTAACGGGTGTCTATAATCAATGGAAAACGGCAGGAACGGTAGTCGATTCAAAACGCAGTGCTACCCTGGCTGCCATAGACTTCAACACCTCGCTCTGGAACGGTAAAATCAACATAACCGGAGAATGGGTCAAAGGATTTGTACAACTGCCCGATAACTATATTCAACGTTATGGCTCTCAACAGACTGGATTTTTCTGCGATGTCGTCGCATCCGTCTTTCAAGGACAGATCTTCGGATGGCCGCAGGCCAGGATCATGACAGGACTTCGATTGGACTTCGCTGATTACAATCAGGATTCAGAAAAAGGAACTGACCGAAAATTGTTTGATGACGTGTGGGGAATCACCCCAGCGCTATCATTCAGGCCTTCCGGCAGCACGGTACTGAGATTGAATTACAAATATTTGCGCACGCGCGATATCCTCGGCAATACGCCTTCAAAGACCGGCGTTATTCAACTCGGATTATCAAGTTATTTTTGATCAGCATTGTGAATATTGTGTGCACAGCAACCTCGTATGCTTAGTTAATTAAAGTCAATATGAACTTCAGATCTTGAGTTTTTTGATTATCTCAAAGTGATCTAGTTCATCCCGATGAGTCCAATTCAACACCTGTTGAGATAAAACAGCGAGAAATCAGTTTGCGCCCAATCAATCAGCAAAATCTCATCGAAATCTTAGTATTTACTGATCATTTCGATTCCATCGTCTCGGCGGATTTTTCTATCTTATAAACAAGATATTCTGTATCACCACGGAAGAATAACTGTTTGTATTTCTGATGATAGAAAAGCGTTACTTTTTGTCCTGTTTCTGCCGCGCGTTGAATTTGCATTGCCACCTCGTCATTGGGTACTGAAAAGTTCCATATATTCTGACTTGCCATACCCGGCGCTGTACTGATCTGCGGGAATCCGAAATTCAGTTCACCTTCATTCGTTTTGAATATAACTCCTTTTTTACTGATTTTGACGACATAACCTGTTCTTGCCCCTTCACTGTAATTGGCAAAGAGAATAAAGCAGACATAAGCGATCATGATGACCAATAGCAAATAAATGATTCTCTTGATCCATTTCCATGTAGTTTTTCCTGCTTCTACGGCACTTTCCCTGAAATCCATTACGATCTATTTTGATGTGAAATTATTACAAATATGCCACTGAGAAGCCGGAAAGGAGATAATGGTCGTCAACGGAATGTTAAAGCAAAGAACATCTTGAGAAAGTCCATGTAGGCGATCCTATTTAGCTTTGCATTGAATGGAAGCCACCAATACTGCAAACCGTTATCAAACCATTGCCGCGATAGCCACTGCTTCCGGTATGGCTGGCATTGGGATCATCCGCCTCAGCGGGCCCGATGCACTTACCATTGCCAGCCGGTTGTTTCCGAACCATTCTTGGGAGGATCATCCGCATGCCAAGCTTCATCTCGCTAAAATCATCAACACGGACGGCAGCATACTGGACGAAGTACTGGTAGCCGTTTTCAGAGCACCACATTCCTATACGGGTGAAGACCTCGTCGAGATCAATGCCCACGGTTCTTCATTTATTCTCACAGAAATCCTGCACCTTTTGTTGAGCGCCGGCGCTGAGCTTGCCCAACCCGGCGAATTTACACAGCGCGCATTCCTCAACGGCAAGATGGACCTTTCGCAGGCGGAAGCGGTGGCCGACTTGATCCATTCGACCAATGCCGTACAGCACCGTTATGCCATCAATCAGATGAAAGGAGGCATCCGTGATCAAATCGCCGGTCTTCGCCGCAAACTGGTTGATTTTGCCAGCCTCATCGAACTTGAACTCGACTTCAGCGAAGAAGATGTTGAGTTTGCCAACAGGGATCACCTGCTTGCGCTTCTGACAGAAATAAACCTAAGGATCAACCAGCTGATAAACAGTTTTGAGCTTGGAGAAGCCGTGCGCCACGGCATACACACTGTGATCGCCGGCAAACCCAATGCAGGCAAGTCAACGCTGCTCAATGCTTTGCTTGGCGAAGAGCGCGCCATCGTATCCGACATCCCGGGCACCACGCGCGACACGATCGAAGAACAACTCAATATTAACGGCATCGTATTCCGGTTGGTCGACACGGCAGGAATACGCGACACCGAAGATATGATTGAAGCCAGTGGTGTCCAGCGTACACTCCGCAGCATTGAGCAATCCAGTATTCTGATTTATGTGGCTGACCTCGGAGCGGTCAGTAGTCAAAGTCTAAGTAATGAATTACTGCCCATTGTGCAGGATGGTCAGGAAGTAGTGTTGGTTGCCAATAAATATGATCTTTATCCCGGGGTCAGACTGTCCAGCCTTTCAAACAGCCTGGTTAAGCCCGAAAACATCATTCCGCTCTCTGCACTTCACGGTACCGGCCTTGAGACACTCCGCAGCAAATTATTTGAACTCGCATCCCACCGTCATTCGCTTCAGGAATTCAGTGTGTTGATCAATGCGCGTCACCGCGCCATTCTCGGTCGCGCCAGGGAAGCACTTCATACTGTAGAAGCAGGTCTTCTTTCCGGGTTGCAGACAGACCTTGTAGCACAATCTCTGCGCGAAGGAATTTATGAACTTGGACAGGTCAGCGGCGAGGTCAGCAGCGATGAGCTGCTGGGGAATATTTTTGGGAAGTTCTGTATCGGAAAGTAACCGTTAAAACTTATTGCACTAAATTATTTTGATTCTAGATTCAGATTCTTCTAAAAATTAATCCAGTTGCCATAACCTAATAAGGTTCCTACCTACCCTTACAATGGCAGGTTTTCAGAAACGATAAACCTATGGCTCAACCCTAAAGAAGTAACCAAAATTGGCACAAAATGCAAACTGTAATCCCGTATATTGGTCGATGTGCTGAAATCTGCCACCGGAGTATCTCATACTTGAATTAAGTCTTGGCATTTCCAAAGAGTTTAAAATATTGTTTTTCAATAACTTAGTAAATATATAGTCAGTCTATTACCTTACTTTTATCATTCATTTGTCAGTTTATAGACTTACTATTTTATTTTGTTTATCAGTTTATATGCTTACATTTGTATTTGTTTTGTCAGTTTATAAATTTACGATCGTGGGAAAGAAATCATTACAGATCCAGCAACTCAACAGCAAAATGCAGGTAGTTGCCTCAATTAAAAAAATTACTCCCCCACCTACCGGTTGGATAAAAGCGGTACGCACTGCTTTAGGCATGTCATTACAGCAATTGGGTAATAAAATGTCAATCACCAAACAAAGCCTTACGGATATCGAACGCAGGGAAAAAGACGGGTCCATCACCCTCAAGACCCTAAGAGATGCTGCCAATGCTTTGGATATGGAGCTGGTGTATGGCTTTGTTCCCAAAGATGGATCAATGAATGCATTGATTGACCGCAAAGCAAAGGAACTGGCCACTCAAATTGTGTTGCGTACATCCAATACAATGAAACTTGAAGAACAGGGAAATTCTAATAAGCGTATCCAAAAAGCCATTGAAGAAAGGGCTGCATCTATTAAATACGAAATGCCTAAAATTTTATGGGATTAGATTTAGACTACATCGACGGACAAACCCCCTTAGATGAAGAAGAGAAAGAAGGGCTGCTCATTCCTACCATAGCCACCCATGGCGAGTTAAACGAGTTTGAGCAGCAGAATATTGAACAAGCAGTGCAATGGACTTTAGGGCGCTCCTTTAAGCCGCAGTTGATTTTTACAGAGGAATTTATCCGCTCAGTACATAAACGGATGTATGCCGATGTATGGGCATGGGCTGGTGTGTTCCGTCAATCCAATAAAAACATTGGCGCAGACAAATGGCAAATACGTTCCGACCTTAAATACCTGCTCGATGATGCCATTTACTGGCACGAAAACAATACCTACCCACCCGATGAAATTGCTGTAAGGTTCAAGCACCGCCTTGTAAGTATTCATTGCTTTCCAAACGGTAACGGAAGGCATAGTCGGTTATTGGCTGATATTATCATCGAAAAAATATACAAACGGCCAGTTTTTAGTTGGGGTGCTACCAGCCTTTCCAGCGAAGGCGATGCCCGTGCAGCCTACATTAAAGCGCTTAAAACTGCCGACAAAGGCGATTACGGCCCGCTCCTCGCATTTGCCCGTTCATGATGGTATTCCAACTTCATTTTTATAAGCCCGTACAAAGGTTTTAAGTACCCTTAATTATACTTTCCCTGGAATGAATGAATATAAATTCTATGATTGTTTAAATACGCCATCAGCAGAATGCACCACTAAAATCCATAATGCACCAGCTTTCCCTGCCAGGTCTTCCCATTTGACAAGTAACGAATCACAAATACACCATTTTCAAATCCCGACAGGTCTATAGTAATTTGGTCAAGGTGCAAATCTTCATTGTACATTAACTGACCATTCAAATCAACAATCGACACATGTCCATTTGCATTCAGGTGACTTAGCGTAACGGATTGATGCGCCGGATTAGGCTCCATCAGAATTGGTATCTGTTGCTGTTCAGTGGTTGATACATAAGTATCGATCTGACGCAGCGGCAAGAAAAAGAATACGGTATTGGTTAAGGCAGGGGTCACACAGTCCAGATGGCCGGCACCTGAATTCACATCGCTGCCGGATACATTGGTAGCTCCGAGTGCAATCATGGTATCAAGGGCTAAGACCCCGTTCTGGTATGGAATGACCTCGTCAGCAGAACAATAATAGATACGCATTGGGGCTAAGGGAACCCAGTTATAGGTGTTGTTACGTTTTAAGTCGATATTATAAGGATGATTTGGATCGGCAAGTACCGCTTGCTGAAAGGCTGGCTGGAGCATACGAAAAGGCCTGATGCTACCTTCAATGGTTATCAGTAATGTCGCCAGTTGTGATCCCATTTGACCCGCATCAATCATGCCTGACAAATATTGTCCGATTGGCGTGAAGTAAGGTGCCTTAAAAACTTCAGAAAGGTTGGTGTAAATATTCCCATAGGCCTCTTGATAAGAAAGCACCGTAAGCGGGATCCAAGCTACGTTGTTATTGATGGAGTCATTCAACGTCCATTGCCGCATGACCTCTCCCATACTATACGGCCCCGAAAGATGCGTTGCAGCCGTAACCGCAAATTCACCGGATAGCCTTGTTTGTATCAATTGGTGCAAGGCCATCGAAGCATGTCCACCTTCCGAATAGCCGGTAATAAACAATTGGTTGTTGAAATGTACATTATGCAAGGCTGCGAATTGCTTCAGAGCCCGCAACATATCTGCCGATGTCAACGCTTCTGAAGCGGCATGAAAAGCAGGGTGAAAGCCTTTACCCAATCCCATGCCGAGATAATCCGGCAAAAGAGATATAAAACCCAACCCGCCGAATAACAGACCAATGCTCCCTTCCCCACCGTTTTGCGTCACATTAAAAGAAGGCACATCCAGTTTAAGACTCGCAAAACCATGGGTGTACACCAGCCGGGGATACATTTTCGAAGTATCCGCAGGTATGACGACAAGCCCGGATACCGTATCGGTCACACCATGAACATTCTGCGTGGTATAAGTAATCCGGTAATAATTAACGCCGTATTGAATGAAGGGAAAATTGAATTGTGCAATGAGCTCTCCTGAAGTTTTGCCACCAAGCAATGTATCCGAAACGAGTGTCTGGGCATCGGTCCGGCTCAGGGAATGAATCAATAACAGGATTAAAAAGCAGGTTTTTTTCATCGATAAACGTTGAATTTAGTTAATTCCAAAAATCATACCTAGATCGCCAATTAACTTCTTAAAGGTAGTAGTAAATTTCAGCATGAAAGTAGCCTTAGAATTTGAACTAGCAAGAAAGCTTTAGCCTGTACTTGCTTGACAGCCCATATACTATACAATCCTAATTCAATTCGATATATGAAGAAGACAGAACACCACATGCAAATTTATATACAGCTGGGTGTGAAATGCCATGCGTTGCTATGACAAATTAAGTTTGGAATATCAGTACACTGAGCCTTTATCGTATGAATAAAAAGACTCGTGCTATCCTCGTAGCGTGTATGGTATAGATTCAGGGTATCATATTGATTTAGCGCAACATGATAAAGTCCGCAAAAAAAAAATCTGGCTGAGTAATCATCTCAGCCAGCATAAATCATTTAGATCAGTTTCACATTGATCGCATTCAGACCTTTACGGCCATCCTCGACCTCATAACTGACACGGTCGTTTTCGGTGATTTTGTTTTTTAATGCGCTGACATGCACAAAGATGTCCGGTTTGCCATTATCAGGCGTAATAAATCCGAATCCTTTCGATTCATTAAAAAATTTTACAGTTCCTTCTTCCATTATTTAAAAATTCAATTCAAAAATTATTTTATTTTTCTAACATTAAAAGCTGCATAACCTTTGGGCGTCCTCTCCTTCTCGTAAGTCACCCTGTCTTTCTCCTTGATGGGTTCCAGGATTTTATTGGCGTGGACAAAGATATTCTCACGTGAACCGTCTTCTGTAATAAACCCATACGCTTTGTCAGTCAAAAACATCGCCACGACACCATTAAACTCCTTGTCTTCTTCGACGACTGGCGCCGCACCCAGCTGAATGTCTTCCAGCTTAATGGCTTTACGAATCTGCTTATCCGGTGGAACGTCCGTTATATTGCCGTCCTGATCCACATACACCAACATTTCTTCCAGGCTCTTGCCCTTGTTATTATTGGCTTTGCGCTCTTCACGTCGTTCCAACTTGTCTTGTTTCTTTTTAGCCCTTTTCTGCTGAAGCGCTTTTTTATTAAATGTATCTGCCATATTTTATTTTAAAATTTAAAGATTCACCGCCTGCCGAAAGTCCTCCATTTTATTTTTCACAGGAATATTAAATCCAATGAGTTTTTGGATATCACCGAGTTCGCTTCTCTGCTCTAAATCACAAAAAGAAACAGCGATGCCATCTTTTCCGGCTCTACCGGTACGACCAATACGGTGAACGTATGTCTCCGGTACATTCGGCAATTCGTAATTGACGACATGCGGCAGTTCGTCAATATCAATACCTCTGGCGGCAATATCCGTTGCAACCAGAATATTAATCCTGTTGCTTTTGAAATCATTGAGCGCCTTTTGCCTCGCATTCTGCGACTTGTTACCATGAATGGCTGCGGCATGAATTCCCGATTTGGCCAACTGTCTGACTAGTTTGTCTGCGCCGTGTTTAGTTCTGGTAAACACCAGGGTACGTGAAATTACTTTGTTACTTAACAGCTGGATCAGCAATTCCGTTTTTTCCTTTTTTTCAACGAAAAATACGGACTGTCGAACAGTCTGTGCGACAGAAGAGACCGGTGTAACCGATACTTCCGCGGGTTGATGCAAGATGGAGTGTGCAAATTTTCGGATCGTTGCCGGCATGGTTGCCGAGAAGAACAAGGTTTGTCTTTTCGCCGGAATTTTCGTCAGAATTTTTTTGACATCGTTGACGAATCCCAGATCCAGCATGTGATCTGCCTCATCCAGTACCAGCACTTCTATGCCACCGAGCTTCACAAATCCCTGTTGATGCAAGTCGAGCAGCCTGCCAGGTGTCGCGATCAGTACATTGACTCCTCTTTTCAAAGTGGCCACCTGCTTTCCCTGCGGCACACCGCCAAAGATCGCCAGGCACGGGATCTTCAGATACTTGCCATAATCATTAAAACTCTCTTCGATCTGCAGCGCCAGTTCCCTTGTTGGGGTCAACACGAGGGCACGAATGCCTGAAGCCTTACTGGTTGCGTGCAACTTTTGGAGGATGGGGATCGCAAAGGCTGCTGTTTTGCCAGTGCCTGTCTGCGCACATCCCAGGACATCCTTACCCTGTAAAACGAGAGGAATAGTATTTTGCTGTATTTCTGTAGGTACTTGATACCCTGCATCTTTAAGGGCGTGCTCGATCGGCTGAATCAGATTCAGTTGTTTGAAATTTGTCATTATCCTTCTATTCTGTATAAAATAATTTTTATCTCTGTGGGCAATGATAGCACTGCAACACGGAGGCATTTAAAAACGGTGGCAACTGGAAATGCAAAAGTGAGAGAGGATGTAACAAACTAAATCAACAACGCAAAGGCAGAGGCCTGTAAATTAATTACGGCGCAAAGATATGACAAATTTTGGAATTAAAGAGAATTTTTAGAAAGAACTAAATCTAATAACCAGTATTATGTGCTGGTTAACAATATTTTATATTGAATTCAAATCAATATAAATTCACATCTTTACCCACAAACCTTTATATGACCTACAGGTCATTTCTACCAAGGTGAGACAGGAAATACTTGCACCAACTGGGATTTCATTCTTATTCTATTTGCTTACTTCTATTTGTGGATCATCGAATCATAACAAATAATATACTTGGCTTCATACAAATCCTATAATCGAATTCTTTTACTTTTTGTGGCCAAAAAGTAACAAAAAGACTTGTCGAAAAAAGGGCGATTTTTGCTACGCAAAACCACGGATGATTATCGGCATAAATGGCGCTCTACAATTACCTTGAGTTGAAGGATTTACTCCACGCATAATCTTTGGAAGCCTTAAATCACCGCTATCGCTGATTTTTCGACGTTTTCTTATTGTGTTGCTTGCAATTTAATGAATAAAAAAATGCACGATTTTCAGCGGTGATTGGAAATAAATATTTTGCTTATCACATTAAAGTGCTGATGTCATATTTAGATTCATAAAAATTGCTAATTATTCAAAATTTAATTGAGCAATTGACTATTAGTCAGTGAGACTTTATACAAATTATTATTATCTATCTATATATATTTCTGGGGTCGATTTTACTCGAAGTATGTATAATTATCTATAATAAAAAGAAACGTTTCCTGTGCCGCTGAGTTCCAGCGCGTTATTGAGACAGCCGGAGACAGCACCGGCGAGCTACGGTAATTATTTTGACAGAACAAGTCTATTGCCCCGATGAGATAGACAACACCTGTATACACCTGAAGATTGCATTGAAGTTTCTCAGCATTAGTTAGGCATCCTAATAAATGCATCTACATCGAAAATCTCTGAGTTTTTCTAAAAGTCACCATTTTTATTAACAATTCATTAATATATTTGCTAAATATTTATCGTATTTTTGCGATAAATAAAACAGATGGGTCAGGCCAAATCAGAAGAATTTTCAGTCAGGGACAACCGGATCGCAGAATTTGCCAAGGCGTTGGCGCACCCGGCAAGAATCGCGATCCTTCGGATCCTCATCCAGCGCAATGCCTGCATTTGCGGAGATCTGGTCGAAGACCTTCCATTATCACAAAGTACTGTTTCTCAACATCTTAAAACTCTCAAAGAAGCCGGATTAATCATAGGAGAAATTGAAGGCACCAAAGTATGCTACTGTATTGATGAAAAAGCCTGGAAGGAAGCTACCCAACATTTCGCTGATTTCACAGGGCTCATCCTTCAAAAGACGGGCGGGTGCTGCTAAGGCAATATATTATCGCAATTAAACGATTTAAAACAATAATATGAATTCACAAATTAATGATCAAGAAATCAAAGACATGGTAAGGCAGAAGTACAGTGAAATTGCCTTGCAGGATAAAGAGACCAATCAGTCATCCTGCTGTGGATCCGGCTGTTGCTCCACCGAAGTGTACAATATCATGAGCGATGATTACAGCACACTGAATGGCTATCTCCCGGAAGCCGACCTCGGCCTGGGATGCGGTCTGCCGACTGAGTTTGCCCGTATCAAAAAGGGAGATACGGTGATTGACCTCGGAAGTGGTGCGGGGAACGACTGTTTTGTCGCACGGGCAGAAACTGGAGCTGAAGGCATAGTCATCGGCATTGACTTTACTCCAGCCATGATTGACAAGGCGAGAGCCAATGCCGAAAAACTTGGTTTCAATAATGTTGAGTTTCGTCAGGGAGACATTGAAAAAATGCCCATCACAGCCAATGTTGCAGATGTCATCGTCAGTAATTGCGTCCTCAACCTGGTGCCGGACAAAAAAGCCGTCTTTCGAGAAATCTTCAGAGTATTGAAACCCGGTGGCCACTTCAGCATTTCTGATGTCGTTCTGATCGGGGAATTACCCGACCGTCTGCGGCATGACGCCGAAATGTATGCCGGTTGTGTGGCAGGTGCCATTCAGAAAAACGAATACCTCGGCTATATCCATGAACTGGGTTTTGTGAATACGGTGATCCAGAAAGAAAAAGCCATTCATATCCCGGATGATATCCTCGTCAACTATCTTAACGAAGATGAATTGAATCGTTACAAACAAGGCGATACAGGAATATTCAGCATTACAGTATATGCGGAAAAACCTGTTGCATGTTGCGCACCGGGTTGCTGTTGACCCGTTGGACCTTACCAAAATACATGTGTTGTTGTGCTTCGGAGACAACCATAATAGTCAATTGGCAAATGCATAAAAATGGCAATTAGCGACTATTCGTACGGCCATATTCATTGCAAGGTGTGTTCCTCCAAAAGTACTTTCTTTACTCCTATGATCATTAGGGACAACAACATTGATTACAAGATTAGCAAATCAAGACATTTCTTTTCTTTGCATCAACAAGCATCTGATGAAGGGCTATGAGATGTGATTTGCAACATGCAAGGCCGTAGATTCAGTTGGTGCGAATTGACTACACAAGTGTTTTCGTAATGCATCCTGTGTGACTGGGACGTGTGAATCATTCTATTCGTATATCATTTTGATTTGCGCATCGGTTACCGCTGAGCGCTTTCAAAAAATATCACATGGGTATACAATTTCATGCTTTACTTTGATTGAATTTCTCATGACTGCAGATTGGTTAAAATGGTCTTACCTCAATCTTTAGAATAAAAAGCTTCAGGTGTTGACGAGACATCGATTCTGCAGCCGGAATTAATAAATTTACACACATAGTTCGTCGAATGAAAAAGCACATTGGTAGGATAAAATTCTGTACACCTTGTACACAGAGGATACATTTGTGTAATAACAATTCTCATTATAAGAGAACTATGTTGAACACCTATTTTTAACCAAAATTGTCTGCAGCGATCACAAAGGTGATAAGCGACCTGCGATTCAGTTATTTCATTTTAAATTGCGGATGCCCATAATAACAGCCCGAATGAGAACGAGTACCCGTTAAGATACCTGATCTAAAGGTCAAAGCCGATGAAAACTGCAGACTAATTTTGGTTCATTACAACATTACATTACTATAGGTTCGTTGGTATTCTGTTATATTATTTTGATTTGATTTTTCAAGATCAGCTGTCAAATATTTTCTAAATAAAAGTTTTAAAACATCTCACCAACTTCTCTTCAGTTTCGCCGCAAAGCTGATCCCCTATTCATGAGAAAAAATAATTCAGGAAAACTGTACAAACCGGGCCTTATTTTTAAAGCATAAATTATTAAATCAAAGATGTTATTATTCAATTTATGCTCTTCATAGAATATATTAGTTGCACCATTCCCTGGCCTGCTACAAATGCAAGAAACTGTGCAATGCTACATTAGTGTTTGCTTCTTTATTGAGTATTACTTTGAGGAATCCAGGAGAGACCATCCTTTTTATTTACGCTAATGTGCGGTAATTCCTTCCCCTGATCTCACCAAATCCGATGGAGGGTTAATTTACAAAATGGGCCATCTATTGAAATACGCAGCAATTTTTCGTAAATTGATTTTAATAAGCCTTTGGAGTCATGAATTTGTATTAAAATTGTACATCAATCGAAAAATCATGGGAGAGACAACACGCAATATCGCTTTGGTTACCGGAGCAACCGGAGGTTTGGGTACGGCCATGTGCCAGAAACTGAAAGATGACGGCTATTTTGTGGTAGCCAATTTTCATAGTCCTGAGAAAGCAAAACTCTGGCAGATAAAAATGAAAGAGCAAGGCTATGACTTTGCAATGGCTGAAGGCGATGTTACAAATTTTGAAAGCACCGGCAACATGATCCGTCAGATCAAGGAAGAGTACGGCCCGGTCTCTGTTCTGGTCAACAATGCCGGTATTACCAGGGACACTCCCCTATGGAAAATGAGCCTCAACCAGTGGCAGGAAGTGATTCACACCAATCTGGACAGCGTTTTTAACTGTACCCGACATGTCATTGAAGATATGATCGCGAATCAATACGGTCGCATTATCAATATTTCATCGGTCAATGGACAGCGCGGTCAGTTTGGTCAAACCAATTACTCAGCAGCCAAAGCCGGGATGCATGGGTTTACCAAATCCCTGGCAATGGAAGTTGCAAAAAAAGGCATTACGGTCAACACCATCTCACCAGGATATATTGGGACTGACATGGTCATGGCGATCAAGGAAGAGGTCAGAAACAAGATTGTAGAGCAAATCCCTATGGGCCGCCTCGGAGGAACTGAAGAAATTGCCTATCTGGTATCCTTCTTAGCATCCGAAAAGGCAGCGTACATTACCGGTGCGAACTATGCTATTAATGGAGGGCAGCATGTGGCGTGATACCGGCGCTCAATAATTTTTTAGTTATTTTTCAACATGATAACCGCAAAGTTTAATTGCCTGAAAGTGCTGCGTGCGGTAAAGTTATATTTTAGTTTGGCACAAACCAATGCACAGACTTATGTTTCAGATGGGGTAGAGATTATCGATTCTTTCAGAATTATTGAAGACTCAACCACAAATCAAACGGGTGTTTGCTGTCCAAATAGGATTGCGGTGAACCTTGGCGACACCCACAGCCAGACATTGTCATTTATTCCCTTTCGAGGTCAACAAAAAGAAAAATTATTTTGGATCTCCGTCTACGATGCCGAAGGAAATAAAATTTCACCCCTGCGCTATAATCTATACAATGACAGCACCACGTCCATTAGTACGATATTTATTCACCCTCAAATCATAGAAAAGGAAAAAATCTTGAAAATTCGAATTAACACCGGGGCTATGCTGAATACTGAATTCAGATCTGAATTATACGCAACGGAAGAATACTGGATTGGTAATTTTAATCCACATGGCAACAAAAGGATTTTTAATTATATCAGAATTCGCTAACGCATCATTGAATCAGTTCGTAAGTTTATCATTCTGGAAATAACTTCTGAAAGAAGAAAGGGGAATATTCTTTACGACTATGTACAATCAATTGTTGTAGAGCGTGTGTCAGAAATATTTCAGCTAATTTGCTTGATTATTATTCTATAATAATCCTCATCACTGATGTCACCGGAGTTGTCGTGATCACATAAATGCCCGGAGGCAGATTACCCGCAGATATGGCAGATTTACCAGGTGCGATTGATGTCTCCAACACCTTTTGTCCAAAGAGATTACTGAAGCTCATTTGAAGCGTTTTGTCACTGTCATTATTCAGCAGAATCTGATCCCTGAAGATTGTGACAGAGGAACAATGTGTTGAAGCCAAATTCAGGTTTTCATTTTGTGAGACGTCAATCCATCCCGCGATTTTGGCCATCAGAACCCAAAAAGCCTTGGCAACCCTGATGCCGCCGGCGGAAATGGCACCGAGATGTCCGCCTTCCGTCTCAGTGGTATACTGTGGACAAATCGCAGGAATATCCAGATGATCGTCGGGATTGGATTCATCGAGATAGGTGATGCCATCGCGATTGTCGTAACATGGTTCGCCAGCAGGATCATGCGACAATATATCTGCCACATCAAAAAGGATCAGGTTGTTGCGTATGGCATAATCGCGCATCTGCTCATTGAATTGCTGTGACTCCGGCGTCCCAATGCCGCGGGCCAGTGAAGTCGTCCACCAGATGATCTTCTTATCAGAATGCGCTGCAGCATAATCACTCAGCACTTTTGCATGATTCTTGCCGATCGTACTACCGAAAAATCCTTTGACAGGATCGGCAATGGTGGATCCCGGCAACACCGCCAGGTAGCTAAACTGGCAACCCATAACCTTGAATGAATCCAGTCGGGGTTCCATATATTGAATCAGACAGTTGACATCTTCACTGCAACCCGTTGGCCAGGTCTCATACCTCCAAAGCGACCGATCCCAGACCCCTTTCCAGTTTACCTCTGATGGATCCACTGCATAAAGACTGTCCCGGTGATCGTATTTTTTGCAATAGGAACGGGCTGAAGCCCAATCCGAAGCAAGACAATCAAGATAACTTGAAATGTTGGCCCCAACGGACCGATCCATGAACAACATCGGTATGGCCGCAGCTTCTATTCGGTACTGATCGGGAATTTTGTCGAATTCCTTTACACTATGATGATCCACAATGATGTACTGCGCGGTAAGTGGAATTATCATTGAGAATGCAATGGCGACTGTTAACAATGGTCTGAATAAATTCATATCCTATGGCTTCAATTGTTAAAGATAAAAATAATAAAATATCCTCTATTTAATTTTTCAATTTCGCGTTCCCGTGAAAAATAATTTCATAAAGATGCTTGACGGGAATACATTGACAATTATATCTTTGTCAGGATCACAAGGTGTTATAATTAAAACTTTTTATTATGCAAAAAGTTGACACACATCAAATTGAAGCGTGGCAGAATGAAAAACTCAGTACGCAGGAGATCATTGATAAACTTGTCTCCTCGGGACATTCAAAAGTTGAGGCTGAGCAGATTCTCAGTTCATATCAGCTGAGAAATCATACCAAGCGTTCCGGTTTCGGATTCATGATACTGGGTATCGGTGGCGTAGTCGGTTTTATCAGCTGTGTTATGTCTATGCTAATTCATCACTCCAACTGGAATAGCGTGTTTTTGTATGGTGGCACCTCTTTGGGTGTCCTGGTTGCACTGTATGGGATGTATGTCATTTTTGAATAGAAAAAGATCAGTAAAAAAAATTGTACAAGATTAATAATGTTAGTCTATTAACTTACAAATGTTGGCGCAAGTTTTCAAACTTGTGCCAACCCATTAACTTACCGCTGATTTTCAACCCACATACCCGCACCCAACCAAACTTCCGGGAATATCTAAAATTTCCACATCAATTACGCCTTTCTGATTCGAATAATTCCTTGCACTGCTATAAAGATAATGCTCTGCTTTCTGAACTATTCCGGAATTTACAGGATTATTATGGACATATTCCAGTTTCTGGCTTACCACTTTTGGACTATAGATTTCGACAGGGTGATTGTCCTGTTGCCATAATTGATATTTTGAATTATTTGAATTTTTCTTGCCCGACTGCGTAAAAATCTTCATCATCCATTCTTTTCTGCTTTCTTTTGGATTGGAAGCTATTGCTTTAAGCAACTCAATAGCAGTATATTTCTTAAGGTCTCGCAATATGCCGGAAGGCTTTCCTGGTTCTCCTCCGGAAAAAATGAGGTGTACATGATTTGTCATCAGACACCAGGCATGTATCACCAAACCTTTATGCTGTTGACAATACTTCATGCTTTGTAAGAAAATCTCTTTATACTTGGTTCTGGTAAAGACATCTACCCATCCAACGACAGCAAAACTTACAAAATAAATGCCTTCCGGATTTAAAAATTTGTACTTGGTGCTCATGGTGTAAAAATAATGTAATTATTGATTGGCACAAGTTTGAAAACTTGCGCCAACTTGGAATTCTATGGCACAAGTTTGAAAACTTGCGCCAACTGCGACAAATGAAAAAATAAATACAAGTTTCAAGCTTCATCTAGCTAGCAACTTGTGATGCCTAAAGCTTTCACTTCATCATCGCATCAATGATTGCACTGCGAAAATCAAAAAACACCTGCTGCAGGCTGCTTTTGGCGTCAGTACCATAATTGACCAGTAAACACAGCGTCATGTCCTGGTTTGGAAAGTAAAAGGCATCTGCAGAATATCCGAGATCCCTTCCACGATGTCCATAAGCGAATTGATCCGAAGGGCGTTCAAGAAAATCCTTCATGCACCCGAGTCCAAGCAGGCGATTAGAATTCACTTCTCTTTTCCCGAATGTGAGCATTTGTGTTAGTGAAGACGGTGCAAGCAAAGTTTTTGTCCTGAAGAGGGCTTCAACAAATTTGAGAAGGTCCAGGGCATTACTATATAGTCCGGTATATCCATTGCCACTACCCGTATTATAATTGGTGACATTGACGATGGTCTGATTGTTGTATAGATCAAAATATCCCTGCGCTACCACATCTGGGGGTAAAATATCATGCCAGTAATAATAGGTATGATCCATGTGATTGGGCGCAATAACCCTTTCACGGAGTAGTTGATCATGCGGTCTTCCAGTTGCTGCTTCAATCACCATGGCTACGAGCAAGGTATTGGTATTCGAATAGCGTACGGAATCACCATAACTAAAAACCGCATCGTCACCCCGCACAAAATCAAGCAACTCCTCCTTCTCCCAGAATTTATCCGGTTGGTTCAGTACATGTAGATAAAAGTCCTGATCAATGATGACATCAGCAATCCCTGTATAGTGGCCAAGACAGGCCCTGATCGTGGCTTTGTCTGCATTCTTAATTCCCTTGAGCGTTGACGAACTTAAATATTTACTGATCGGGTCATCGAGCGACAGAACGCCGTCCTCAGCCAGTAAAAAAGTAAGCGTTCCAATCAGCATTTTGGTTATACTGGCTGTCTTGTTGATATGACACGGCTGCATGTCAATTTGGTGTGTAATATCGGCCCTTCCTGCAGATCCCAGCCAGAGACCATGGTGATCTCTGATTGCTACAGAAATTCCAGGCAGCCCCCTTTTGACAAAGTCATTGAGCACTGCCTGAAACATGACTGCTTTTGGGTGTAGGGATGAACTATCGCCTATTACCGGGGAACAGTTTATTGTTTCTTTAATTTTATCTTCCTTACTACATGAGGCCAAAAAGCCAATAAGGATTATTGTTAGAAATTTAGTCAAATTTGTCATGAGCGTTTCATTTTAAAAATCTGATCCAGTGAAGCAGCCAATCCAATATGCATTGAAGTATAGGGAAGTATGTTAACATAGTTTTTTATAAATGGCATCTGAAACATCAGGCGATATCCCAGGAAAACGCTGTAATCCCTTTTATTCTTCCATTTCCAAGAATATGCCGGAACGATATTAAGTCCCAGCATGGCCTGAGGGCGGCCTAGATTTCCAGCTTCCTCATAGATCCCATCCTGATTAATTTTAAAAACATGAAGATCCGGAAATGCATGAAGATAGCCTCCTGCGAACGATGCGGAAACATTAAAATGACTCTTACAGAAATATCTTCGGTAACCTAACTCTCCGAATAACTGGAGCGCGTGCTCTGAAAGCCGATGATAAAAATATCCAACTTTCGCATTGACTAGCCATTATGACTTTGGTTTGATTCCGAAGGACCATCCCACACCCAGATCCAGCCCGGGGTGAACGACGGAGGATGTTATACACAGATCACCACTGCCCGGAAGCAAAGTGTTTGCATTAAAGATTGAGAAAGCAAGTTGACGCTTCGGGCGCATAAGATCTTGTGCTTTCATTGTGATGCAATACATCAGTACGGTGATAACACTTATTAGAATTACTCTTATCATTTTCATTGATCAAGTTTATCGCAGTTATAAAGATAATATATTAAATACCAGCGCGAGATAGTTTTCAGTTTGAAAATTCTTCATTCCAATAAAGCAATCAACCCTTCCTTAGCTTTTACTTTGTGCTTGCTTATCCTTTAATTCTTTCTTGCACAGCTATTTTGATATTTACCATAACTTCGCAGACTGAAATATGGAAATTAAATATGAATAAATTATTTTCCAAAGAGCTCCTACAAGGTCAACTTTTTTTCGGAACGCTGATTACATTACCCGCACCAGAAATCAGCGAAATGGCTGCAAATGCAGGATTCGACTGGTTGTTTGTTGATATGGAACACAGTGCTTTGGGTATGAAAGAGGTGCAACAACATCTGATGGCTGCGAAAAACACGCCTTGCTTTGTTCGCGTGCCGGCACATTCCGAAGAGTGGAGCAAGCGGGTGCTGGATGCTGGTGCGCATGGCATCATATTTCCGAATGTCCAAAATGTAATCGAAGTACGCAATATCATATCATGGTGCCGATATCCGCCGGTTGGCAACCGCAGCGCAGGATTGTCGAGAGCGCAGGGTTTTGGACAGCAGGTGGCTGAATATTTTGAATCCGCAAATAGTACCCTCAGCATTATCATTCAGATCGAACACATCAACGCGTTGCCTCATCTTGAAGAAATGGCTGCGATGAAAAGCATTGACGCCTGGTTTATTGGACCCTATGATCTGATGATGAGTATGAAAAAAGAAAATTCAAAGGTTAGCCCTGAAGCCGTTGAAGACATTATTCAGACAATATTTGAAGTCGCCCGTAACCATCATATTCCCTGCGGCATTTATGCCCCGGATTTGCTTACCACCCAACAACGTCTGAAGCAGGGATTTCATTTGATTGCAACCGGAATAGACAGCAGTATTTTATCCAATCACTACCGGCATCAGCTCAACACTTTAAAAATCAAATCGTGTCAATAACCTGGACCGCGCTGCGGTTGGCGCTTGAATGCATCAGTCTTATCCAAACTTCATTGCTTGTTGTATTCTTCCTCCAGGATTGAGAAGACCAGAGAATCCTCAAACACGCCGTCTACATTATAATGCCGGCGCATACATCCTTCTTGTACGAAACCGAATTTTCGCATGATTTTAAGTGAAGGAATATTGTTTCTTCCTACCAATGCTTCGATCCGATTCAGCCTTAATACATTGAATCCATAGTTCAACACCGCTTCGACGGCTTCGGACATAAATCCTTTATTACGGAATGATTGATCTGTCATCACATATCCTAGTTCGGCACGTTGATGTTCATCATTCCAATTATGAAATCCGCAGCGACCTATGATTATGTCTGAACTTTTTTCAACAAGCAGGAAAAGTAGAAAACTCCTGTTATAACTTGAATAACCGCCGAGATACTTTTTCTCCTCCGCAACATAATCATCATCCGAATGGTGACCCAGCACACGCATGATGTCTACTTTGGACAGTTGGGCAAAGATATCATTCATTATCTTTGGTGTAAGGCCTTTGAGTGTCAGGTGTGGCGTATCAATCAGTGTGTAGTTTATTTCCATCAACTTCGCAAGGTGAATTTGTATGTATATAAACTATCTCATTAAAATTACGCTATATCGAATATTTCATTCATGTTCGCCCGATGTTTCGTTGCCACCTGTTGGTTGCAAGTCTGCCCTGATCTCTTGATGCTTGATGATTCCTCCGCTAACCCCAGTGCGGTATGCCAGAATCAATAAAATCAAAGCGGTTACCAAAGTGCTCCAGTATGCCCATTTTGCAAAAGCCTTGCTTTTCCATTCTGCCCACCAGCAAATCGCTGACAGCACCCCGAGGATATATGCTACCACAGCAAGTGACTCAGCCATTTCTTCATGTTCGTGAATTAACTTTTTGTCTGTTCCGGGAATTGATTTCATAACATGCTCTGCACCCTCCCCGGTCTCCATCGCAGGATAAGCTGATACGGCACCAATGATAAAAAGAAAATATGCCGCCTGACGAAATCTCGCACCACCTGGCATCAATAATGACATGATCATGACCAGCAGGCCTGCTGCCGGAAACATGATTGGAATGTGGTTCATCAGTAAATGCCAATGTGCGCCATTCATATCTTTAAATTTGATCAAATGTATCGCATTTTCAGATAAAAAATTGTGGTTTTCGATGTAAAGGCAATCTGTCGCCAATACATATAAAAAAAGCCATCTTCCGCGATGGCTTTTTTACTCAGTGTGCAGATCTGTTTGGATCCGAAAGCAGGATGTTGTACTTACAGTGTTCCTCTCCTGGCTTGTTCTGCTTCAATACTTTCGAACAAGGCCTGGAAATTGCCCTTTCCGAATGAACGGGCTCCTTTGCGCTGGATAATTTCAAAAAATAATGTAGGCCTGTCTTCTACCGGCTTGGTGAAAATCTGCAGAAGATAGCCTTCTTCGTCGCGGTCGACCATAATGCCAAGCTTTTTGAGCGTAGCAAGATCTTCGCTAATCTCTCCTACGCGATCACCGACCGTATCATAATATGTTCCGGGTACATGCAGGAATTCGACACCACCATAACGCAATGCCGATACCGTAGCCACAATATCATCCGTGGCCACCGCGATATGCTGACAACCTGGTCCTCCGTAAAAGTCAAGATACTCCTCCACCTGGGACTTCTTAAGACCTTTGGCGGGCTCATTGATCGGAAACTTGATCCGACCATTGCCATTGGTCATCACCTTACTCATGAGCGCGGTATATTGGGTAGAGATATCTTTGTCGTCAAACGTAATCAGGTTGGCGAATCCCATCACTTTTTCATAAAATGCGGACCATTTCTGCATGCCTCCCAGTTCTACATTGCCGACCATGTGATCGATGTACTTCAGACCTTTTGAAGGTGGATTATAATCGGATTCCCACTTGGCAAAACCGGGCATAAATAATCCTTTGTAGTTTTTCCTTTCAACAAATATGTGGATCGTATCACCGTATGTTTTGATTCCTGATTTAATGACTGTACCAAATTCATCGCTGAATTCAGTTGGCTCCATCGCGATTTCTGCGCCCCGACTGACGGTCTGGCGAAATGCTTCATGCGCATCTTCAACCCAAAGGGCAATAACCTTCACACCATCGCCATGACGCCTGATATGATGTGAAATATCACTGTCAGGATTAAATGGAGAAGTAAGCACCAATCTTATCTTGTCCTGAACCACAACATAGGAGCAAAATTCACGATTGCCGGTTTCCAGACCCGAATAAGCCAGTGACTGAAATCCGAATGCGGTTTTGTAAAAGTGTGCCGCCTGTTTGGCATTGCCTACATAAAGCTCTACATAATCTGTACCCAGGATGGGAAGGAAATCCTGGGCCTTATCGAATATTTTCTGCGTGCCGTAATGATAATTTTCTACCGAAGTTAAATCTGATGAATTCATATTTTATCTTGATTAATTAATTTACACATGTTCAACCCATGATTTATAATAATCCTTGACCTGAATCTTGAGTGCCTCCTCTGTGATCATCACCGGCTGGAAAGGGTCAATCATTACCGCGAGTTCCTGGGTCTCCTTTTTGCCAATAGATCTTTCAATTGCACCCGGATGAGGTCCATGAGGAATTCCACCAGGATGCAAGGTTAGCTGTCCTTTCTGAATGTTGTTTCTGCTCATAAAATCTCCATCGACATAGTAAAGGATTTCGTCACTGTCGATATTGCTGTGATGATATGGTGCCGGGATTGCCTGCGGATGATAGTCATACAGTCGGGGCACAAAAGAACAAATAACAAATGATCTGCTTTCAAAACACTGATGGACCGGAGGCGGCATATGTATTCTGCCAGTGATTGGTTCAAAATTGAAAATAGAAAAAGTATATGGATAGAAATGTCCGTCCCATCCAACCACATCAAAAGGATGATTCAAATAGACATAAGGAAAAATAAAACCCTTCTTTTTAATGAGTATATCGAACTCTCCGCTCTCGTCATAGGTCTTAAGATGATATGGACGCCTGATATCTCTTTCGCAAAACGGAGAATGCTCCATCATCTGACCAAATTCATTGCGGTATCGCCTGGGTGTGAAAATCGGATCAAAAGCTTCAACAAACAGCAGGCGGTTATCTGCATGATTAAAATGAATCTTATAAACTGTGCCGCGGGGTATCAGAATATAGTCTCCATATTTGAAATCCAATTCACCAAACATGGTAAACAACTTGCCTTCTCCCTGATGCACAAAAATGAGTTCATCGGCATCGGCATTTTTAAAAAAATAATCCGGTGAAGCGGAAGGGGCAGCCAACCCTACATGCAATCCACTGTTGACAAATAGAGTCTTTCTGCTTTTGAGGTAATCCTTTTCAGGCTGAAGATCAAAACCCATAAAACTCATCGCTTCGAGACTGTTTTCTATGGCTATCTTTGGAATGATGCTGTATTCCTTTTCTTTTTGTTTTACCCTGGTCGGCGGATAAAGATGATAAACCAAAGAAGACATACCGCTGAATCCCTGGGTGCCGACCAGCTCTTCCTGCAGCATTTTACCGGCTGCGGTTCTAGCGACCACGTGTCTTTTTTCCGGTACATATCCTAACTGATGATAAATGGGCATATAAAAACTTTTAAATGCCAAAGAATCTCTGGCATAGCACAAATTTATTCCCACTGAAAAAAAGTCAATGTGACCCAAATCACATTTTCTGAAAATACTAACTTACCAGTCCTCCATTGCGCACAAATCGTCTGAGCGCATCCATATTGATGATCTGTATCTGTCGGCCCGACAGTACTATTAAGGACATGTCTCCGAATTCATGTAGCAGTCTTGTGACAGATTCACGGGTGGTACCTGCAAGGGAGGCCAGGTTTTCACGGCTCATCAGAACATTGATGGTCAGCTGATCCTTTTTAAGTCCATAACTCGCGACCAGGTCAAGCAGCGTCTGTGCAAGTCTTAACCGAACAGATGAATGTGCCATTTGCGTGATCTTCAACTCGGCATCTTTGAGCTCATCGGCCAGAAGTCTGGCGACGCGCAATCCAAGTTCCGGATGCCGGCGCAAAAGTTGTACAAAAAGACCCCTTGGCAACTGAATAATATCAGCATCATCCATCACCTCTGCGGTTCCTGAGAAATTATCATCCCCACAGATGGCGCGGTGGCCCATGATATCTCCGGCTCTGATCAGATGAACGATCTGCTCTCGACCATCGATGCCGGTCTGAAATACCTTGATTTTACCTTTGAGCACACCATACAGAAATGCAGGTCTGCTACCTTCCCTAAACAAAATATCTCCTTTACGGAATAATTGCCGGATCAGCTTCCCTCCCAAGAGTATTTCATCTTCGGGAGCCAGGCCTTCGAAAACCCTGATCTGATCTCTAAGCAGGAAAAACAAAGCGTATGGATTAACTATCAGGGACAAAAATAAACATTGGCAACATCATCCTGATCAACGATAAGCTTGCCTACTAATTAGACTTGTGCGCTGAAATGAAGTTGTTACATTTGTAACCAAATTTTTACGAATGTTATACCGTAGCGCGAACGCAATATTGATGGGCCTTTTTATTCTTTCAACCTTAATACTGTTACCACGGAATGCCGATGGTCAGGATACCGTTACCATCCAAACCTTCACCTGGGATTCCAACAGCAGGGCCGGTTGGTTTACATTTCCTGATTTGAAGCCTTCAGAAGTCGCACGGATCAATATGATTTATAATATGAGATGTCATAATGCCGTAGTCGGCAACGGACAGACAGGTTGCAGAGAATGGGATTACAGCTGTAATACATTTATTACAGACACCAACAGAATTGATTCTGCACTGGCTTTTCAGACGAAGTATGTTATCGCCGGCTTTAATGGTAACGAATACTTCTATTCCAATTCACCTACGACGCACTGTGCCTCATTCGATCAGGTGAAGACTTCATATGATTCCATCGTGAATTCAGGAATATATACCGTAGGACAATACGAGCAAGATCTGGCATTTGCCTCAGGTAACAGCAAATATTATTTTTTGTACCGTGCCGATGAATTGATTCAGGCAGGCTTGTCCAAAGGTGCTATTCTTGGGATGAATTTCAATCTTTTGACAGGTGATGCCAAAATCGACTTTATGAAAATTCGATTGACCAATTCAACACAGACACAGCTTCGCGAAGAGGGAGTTGATCAGAGCGGATTAGAGGAAGTGTATTTTAGTAATGCAACACTGGATCACAATGGTCTTAATTCATTTATCTTTCACACCCCATTTAACTGGGATGGAAAATCTTCCATTTTACTGGAATTAAGTTACAACTCCTCTGAAGCTGGCAAACTCATTCTTCAGTCCGGAAAAGCGATTCAGTCAGGCCTGGTCTCTTCTGAATCAAATTACTCCGTTCTTCAAAACGGAGGAGAAGCTTTCACCATGGATAGCCGAAAACTTAAGAATATCTCCAATGAAATCACCATCTCCTTCTGGTCTTACGGGCTACCTGAATCACTCCCGGTAAATACAACAATCCTTGAAGGCACCGATGCTCTGGGCAGAAGACAAGTTAACACACATCTACCCTGGAGCAACGGATCCATATATTGGGATTGTGGAAATGACGGCAGCGGCTACGACCGTATTGAAAAGGCGGCTTCTCCGGATGAGTATGCCGGAGAGTGGACCCACTGGGCTTTTACAAAGAATGCCGTTAAGGGATCTATGAAAATATACCGCAACGGAAAGTTGTGGCAAAGTGGAACCGGAAAAAATAAAAAAATCAACATCGAAAAAATGAATTTTGCCGGCAACATTGACCAACAACTCAGTTATTTTGGAAGGATAAGTCAGTTTTGTATCTGGAATGCAGAGCTAGACTCCATTGCCATCAGGGAATGGAACCTTCAACCTGGATCAGCCAATCATCCTTTTTATTCAAATTTACTTTATTATTTCCCACTTAATGACCAGGTTCAGAACACGATCACCGATATTTCCCATGAACCTGCTCCTGCATCAGCCAATGGTTATATACAGTATCATGAAGAAAAAGGGCGTGACAAGATCACAGGATTCAAAAATTCAGGTGAACGTCCAGTCACCCAATGGATTCAGGGAACAGCGAGCGGAATACATCAGGATACATCAGCGGTTCTTGAATCATTTGAAAATCCTGTTACAACGGTACGTGAATATGAAATTCGCAATGGTCGTGCTGTCGTTAAACAAATTCATTTGGTATATCCTGCAGGAAAACTGATTATCAGAAACCAGCATAATGACTCAGTGGGAATAAAAACCGTCACACCGGACGGATCCTATCCATTTGAAACCATCAGATATCAATATTATTCCAATGCTAAATTTGAAATACTCTCACTCGTAAGCCCCTATGGCATTAATCTTGACTTGACCAAGGATGGAAAAACTTTTGTATTTGATGTCACCGATTACGCACCCATTCTGCGTGGAAGCAAGAGACTGAGTATGGAACTGGGTGGTGAAAATCAGGAGGAAATTGATCTTAAGTTTCAATTTATTAAAGGCAAACCCACTCGTGAAGTCCATGAGATTCAAAATGTATATACCTTCAACAGAGGTTATTTTGGAAATATTCTTCGCGATGAAATCTTTGAACCGAGGACATTATTGATACCAGATCACAGTACAAAATACAAAATCAGGACCACGATTACCGGTCATGAACAAAACGGTGAATTCACCAACAGAAGTCATTACATCAGCGTAAAAAGCAATAAAGCCAATAAGAAATTCGATTTTGATGTTTGGAAAGAGTGTGCAGACAATCCTATCTATCCACAGGGCGGGACCTGGATTTTTGACCGGGCAGGCTGGTGCCCAGGCGCACCTTCTGATGTTCACCATTTCGACATCACGCCATATGTCACTCCAGGAGAAAATGCTGTCATCGATTATGGTTTTAACGGAGCCAATCTTGATCAGGCCAATTACCTGGTATCTTGTCAGTTGGTCAGTTATGGACCTGCCAACTTCAGTATTGATGCCGGTATTGAGTCTATTATTCGGCCTAACAGTGATCGTGTGGAATATGAACGATTTAACCCCAGTTGCAGCAGACCATCGGTTATTGTAAAAAATTTTGGCACAACGGTGATCAACGCATTACGATTGAAATACCAGGTTAGCGGTGGGCGATCGCTGGAATACGAATATATCAATCCGATTCTACCAGACGAGTCCGCCCAAATCGACCTTCCTGTCGATGATATCAGTTTCTGGACTGCAAACTCCGGCAACGTATTTAGTGTAAAGATCACTTCGGTCAACGGTGCTTCCGACGAGAATTCCGGTAACGATCAAGTCCAGTCAAAGTTTAAACTTGTCAGGAGCTTTGACTTTGATCCCATCTTTGAAATCCGAACCAATAATGTTGACGGTGATAACAGTTATCGAATTACTGATATCAATGGAAAAGTACTCATTGACAAGCCCAATCTGCCAGCTACAACGACATTCCAGGAATTTTTACAACTGCCGAATGGTTGTTATACACTGGAAGTTACCGATCTTGAACAAGACGGCCTATCATTTTGGTATTATCCCAATCTGGGCAGTGGCAGTTCATCCTTCAAGAAAAAAATCAATACGGTGCTAGCGCCGGTTCAGAATTTTAAATCGGATTTTGGCGCCTGGTACAGATACGATTTTATCATCAACAAGGTCAATAGCGTCTACGATGAAGAATTCGTACAGCTTTTGAGTATATACCCTAACCCTGCCACGGACGAGGTAAATATAGAATTAAACAATCCAAAGGCCAAAACAGTAAATTTATGTTTGATCGACGTTTCCGGAAAAATTGTCAAGTTCAGCCGACTTGACAGACAAAAAGAACAACAGACTTTCAACTTACATCTGAATGGAATTTCTCCGGGGTTATATACATTGAGGGTAATTTCAGATTCGAATACTTTAACAAAAAAATTAACTATTGATTAATTCTTGCATTTTACTGCTATCCATTAATTCAAAGTAATTCCTGCTTCCAGACGGATCAGACAATGAAGTTTAAAACACAAAAAGAACTAATTGTCAAGTTAAGCTTGAATTCAATTATTTTCTTGTGGGTATTGTTTCCATTCAGTTGCTATTTGTCCGGTCAAAGGATTATCACGCCTCAACCCAGATGGTCGATTGAAGATGGACTTCCGACCAACAATTGCACCGCAGTATATGAGGATACCAAAGGGCAAATTTGGGCGGGCACAACAGAAGGTCTGGTCAGGTTCAATGGAAAGTTTTTTGAAGTCCCCAAAACCAAATCCAACCAATACATACATCCACCCGGGTTATCGATTGTTGACCTCTATGAAGACATCGAAGGGTATCTATGGGTGCTAACCAGAGAAGGTGGATTATCCAAGATCAATATCCATCGTCCTGATTCTGGATTTCAGTCAATTATTCCTCCAGAGCTATTTCCTGCACTACAACGCAAAGCCTTAACAACACCAATCCTTTGGGCCCAAGGAGATGAAGCGGTCATCTCATACCTGGATACCATTAGAATTTATAGAAAGGGACTCCATTCTATGAAACTTTGGGATAAGCTATCCAACCACCCAATATTTTGCGAAGGAAACCCAATTATTTGTAAACCTAATAGGTATTCTAATGATATCGTAATAGCTTATAATGAAAAATCTGGAATCATTGTCTTTTCCATTGTTGAAGGAAAAATACTTTATGAAGTTCCAACTTCAATCTTTAATGACATCCGACAACAAAAAGGCTTGACAAGAATATTTATTAGCGAAGATTACACAATGGCCATGACAGAAAAAGGGCAATATTGGATATTCAACTGGCGAAATAAAAACCTTCATGCACATGGAAAGGTGCCCCTATCTGAGAATGAAACCATTCTTAAAGCAGGACCACTACCTAAAGGACAAATTATTTATACTTCTGAACTGACTACATTCCAATTATATGACCCCTTGACGGGCCAATTAATTAACGAGAAAGACAAACTATACATCAGGGATTCAGTTTATGCACTTTTCAAAGGAATGCCCATGTCAAGAAGCGGTTATTTATTTGTTATTACAAATTATGGACTTTTTAAATACACTCCGGGAACAGAACCTATCAAAAGTTATTCGATACCATATTACGTTAACCCTTATTTCAGTGAATCCTATATCCAGAATTTATTCTGTTCAACCAACAATGAGATATGGGGGCTTTGGAATCAAAAGCTTTATCAATATAACGACAAATTAAACAGATTCAACGAATGTATTGGACCTTGGAGCAAACTAAATAAAGATTACACTAATTACCTTTTTGGAAGTTCTAATACCATTTTTATTAAATCAGTTGAGCTTTATAGTCTAAATAGCCAGACACATCAGGTCAAGAAAATTCAATTAAAGGGTAGACAGGATGATATTCAGAATTTTAATAAAAGTAAAATAGAATACGCAGCATTTTACAAAATGAATGGATCTACTATAGCCTGCCTTGCCACTCGCGATAGTCAATTATTTTTCTGGAATCTGGTCAATAATGAAATCAGCATAAGCACACTGAATAAAGGTCGCAAAGAACATATCTCTGGAATAGCGAACTATAAGAATAAATTTATTGTAATTGGTTTATCCCAAACGGGGCTATTCTTCCTTTCCGTTGATACACCCAACGAGAATTTTATTATATCCTCACAAAAGCTGTTGTGTGACACTATATTAAGCAACCCTTTATCAGGAATAGCTGCTGACAAGAATGGAACCATCTGGGTTATCGAACAAAATAAGGGCTTGATATCTGTTTCAGGCTCAGACCTTAGAGACCCTATAATCAAGAAATGGGGACAAACGCATGGATTACAAAATCCTAAAGTAAAATCGCTATTGATAGATTCTTCCGGCCGCGTATGGGTATCCACCAGCACGGGAATTGAAATATTTGATCCGAAGACAAACAGATTTAGCAGTTTATCGAATACAACTGGCATACCCTTTAATGAATTTTTCAATTTTGCCTATCAGGACAGTATCGGAAGAATGTACTTTGCGGGGCTGCATAGTTTTGTCCAGTTTCACCCGGATTCTGTCAATATCATTGTGAAACCACCGAAAATTATTCCGACACATTGGGTGGTGAATTCCGATTATCGTTATGACCTCGTCAATCAACATTCGGTCTACCTGACACATGAGGAAAACTCTATTTCACTTTATTTTGATTTGCTAGATTTGGATCATCTCAAGACCAAAAAGTTATTCCGATACAGAATACGCAATGGACTAGATACGAGTAGCAGCTGGATTATTACCGAATCACCGGAAATCCATTTGACCAATCTTGAGAGCGGTCACTATTTTATTGAATACAATGCCAGCTCCGCCTTGAGTTCCTGGTACGCGACAAATTATACAATAGAATTAAGTATTGCCAAGCCGTGGTATGAAAGTTTCTGGTTCATTGGCCTTTGCGCATTACTAACAGGATCTATTGGCTATTCTGTCCATCGTTATCGTATGCGACAATTGCAAAAATTTGTAATACTCAGGAATAAAATTTCGCATGATCTGCATGATGACATCGGTTCAACGCTGGCCAGTATCTCCGTGTACAGTGAGGTGGCAAAGTCTTCTACAGTACCGAAAACCAAAGATATTCTCGATAAAATCGGTGAAAGCTCAAGAGAAATTCAGGAAAACCTCAACGATATCGTATGGAGTATCCAATCTGACAATGATAAAATTCAAAATTTCGAAGAACGAATTAGAAATTATGCCGGTAATGTCCTGACTTCAGCCGGCATTGGGTTTAACCTACATTCGACAATTGGTTCCCAGAGAAAAAATATGGATATGGAGCGAAAAAGGAACCTGTTCCTGATTTTCAAAGAATCATTAAACAATGCAATCAAATATTCGAATTGTTCTGAAATAAATGTCCATCTAACGCTGGATCATGACAAGCTTAAAATGGTCATAGAAGATAACGGTATCGGCTTCGATCCGGAAAGTTATACAGCCTATAACGGCAATGGACTAAAAAGTATGAAGAAGCGAGCGGATACCATTCATGCAAGTTTATCGATAGAAAGCAGGCCCGGATATGGCGTAAAAATCAAGGTCGAAGAACTATAAACTACCAAATTTGGTAGTACCACTTATCAAAATCTTGACTGATCTTTGCCTTAGTATGCAAAATATCAGAGTGGTACTATTTGATGATAATGCCCGGATACGGGACTCCATCAGCATGCTTTTCAGCGGATTAGCCGGAATTGAGTTTGCCGGAACCTATGAAGATTGCTTTAACCTGGAACAAAAAATATTAACATCCCGTCCGGATGTCATTCTGATGGACATTGACATCCCTGGAATCGACGGCATCCAGGCCGTCACTGAAATTCACAGTCTCTTTCCTGAGATCAAGATTTTAATGCAGACGGTCTTCGATGACAGCGATAAAATCTTCAGATCGTTATGTGCCGGGGCCCACGGCTATCTCCTCAAAAATACGCCGCCATTAAAAATGATTGAAGCTGTACAGGAAGTATACCAGGGCGGCGCCCCAATGACTCCTGTGATAGCCAACAAGGTACTAAAGCTGTTGACATCCCGTGAGGCCTTCGAGACAGATGAGGAAGTGCATGATTATCAACTCTCTCTAAGAGAGAAAGAAGTGTTGAAATTGCTGGTTCAGGGTAAATCTTATAAAATGATTGCCGCTGATCTTTTTATTACCTACGACACGGTCCGGGCCCATATCAAGAAAATTTATGAGAAGCTTCATGTAGGCTCGATGACCGAGGCGGTATCCAAAGCAATTAAACACAGAATAGTGTAATAATACGCACCTCCTATTAAGGCAGAATAAATTTATGCATGATAGTCACTAAGAAACACAATACCCAATATTCTACGCTCCTTATCTACGTGTAAGAATCGTATACCAAAATGAAGTAATTTCAGAACTTTTCCTGAGGAACTTCGCATTTTTCACTTTACTAAAATTACAATTCTATAATTGCAATAATAAGCAATTACGAATTTATCCGCCATTGAAATATTTACTACCAACTTTGGTAATTGCGCACATAACTTATAAATACAACCTTTGTTGCGAGAATTTTATTGTCAATAAAATATAGACATCATAAAAATACGTCTTGTGAAATGTGTGCTGCAAGGTTACTTTTAATAATTTTAACATTGGCAAATTATATTCTTTGCTCTGTAGATAAATTAAGAGCCCAGGATTCCTTGGTATTAGGTGAACTTGTCAGAACGGAATTCAACATTCCGCAATCCGCCGCCTTCGACCTTTTAGGAGTTAGCCCTGCGCAAATTTTAACTCCGGCCAATATTAAGGAATTTAAAGTGGATTGGTCCTTTTCGAATTGGCGATCTACACCAAACCTGGCGATACAAGTACAGCCGATTTGGGAAATATTTTACAATAGAACTAATTTAAGAAAATACAGAAACGCCACTCCCTTCATGAGAACCCTTTCGACATTAGATTTATCCGCTGCAACGATTTTGGATTTTACAGGCAATAGAAAGCTTTCCTATGCCGGCAAAATCAATATTTATCGAGAAAAGGATCCGTTAGTAGACAAAAATCTAATTAAGGATATCGAGAAAGAATTTCAATTTAATACCTATGAATTGAGA
>JAIBCI010000093.1 GCA_019694255.1 Saprospiraceae bacterium | reverse complement strand
TTACTTCCATATGATGTAGGTGACACTCATCAAAACTGCCATCGTCAAAAACTTCCGCAGGAACCCAGTTCTCGCCTGAGCCATTCAACGATACAACCGTCCGACGGTCACAGATCGCGATCGGCTCCGTCTCATCGGCTACGGTGACGATAATGGTATCCTCCGTGACATTATAGCAAGCGTCGTATACCCTGTAGATAATCGTATCTTCTCCAACTGGAAGTGAGACGAGTCCACCATTTTTATTTTGCAAAAATCCTCCTGGATAAACAACATCAACTCTTAATTTATCATGACACATATCCGTGGCCTCGATGGATGGAAGGTTTACATTTGCATAACATCCATTGGATACTGTTGTCGCCTTAAAATCATACGGATGATGAGTAATTACAGGTCCATTCTGATCCGTGACAATAATTAACTGTGTGGAATTCCTGACAATTTCTGTATTGCACCACCATTCCCTGACAGTCCAGGTACGCATTACTTTACGGACGCAATTGATCTCTCCAAAATCAACATCTTCATAGGTCACTCTTAAGTTGCAAGGCAGAAAACGCGACTCTGGATAGGCTAAGATGGCATGACCATCTATTACTACATATGGTATTCCCGTAAAAATGGGATGAATAAAATCCTGGCCAAATTTATAATACTGAAGTAAACTACATTCAATTTCAAATTGCCCACCCGGCATAATAAAATCACCCGCTTTGATGCGTGTTACAAATACAGTATCGGTACAGTCAGTCTCATTACCGGTTTCGTCAGTAATTTTAATATCCCTGTAGACAATTTTTAAAAAATTACTATCACAGGTCAGGTGCTCGGTTCTTTCGCCTACAGTAGTCACCGTGTACCGACTACAATCAAAACTGGAATAATTTAGCGGTCCGTTTTGCTCATAATGTAGACAATCGATCGTATCCGCCCTACACACTGCAATGGGTGCCAGTTTATCTTCAATTAAAATATTGGACCAGCAGGAATAACCATTCAGGGTATCGGTTACTTTGCCTATAATATGTTTATTAAGGTAGTCATTATTGACAGGATTATTGATTGACTTGCCATAATGACTCAACTCGACTTTCATGGTGCTTGGACATCCTCCTCCAGCGAGTAACATCAACGGAGTGATCAAAGTCTGACAGTTGGCATCAAGGCTCACATTAATATCTTTACAAGCCAATGGGTAATCATTTTTTACCGTAAGATTAAATGAACACTCTTCGGTTGATCCAAAACAATCTGTCGCATTGTAACATAACTGGTATACACCCGGCACAACCGGTTGAGACAAATCCGGACCGCATGTTTGATTTAATACGATTGGATCAGGCGTAAATACGAAGTTCTTTACCTGAAATGTATCCCTTTCTCCGAGGTTTGCTGAGTTTACAAAAAAAGTAATGGCAGAATTCCTTAGAACATTGATAGTCACTGATCCCGAAGCAAAATTTCCGAAAGGTGGACCAGACAAGACGTGCTTGGTTACTGTTTGTGTAATTGGATCATAATACTCATACCCTGCCTCATCATAAAAAAATGTGGCAAGGAATCTTCGCATCATGGCATTCCAATCAAAGCTGACAGTGCCATCACAAGGAATTATAATTTCTGCAATAATTTTTGAGGTATCCAATTTAAGTGTAATCAGGTCCGGTGGCGTGCCATTAGAAGTACCAATTAAAGTCAGATCTCCTGCTGCACTCACTGAAGCATAACCGTCCGTACCGCCGACCTGGTCAGTATTAGGTCCTGACTTAAATATTACAGGAAACTTTAGTGATGATCTTGCTGAAGGATAAAGTACCCCAGTCATGCCTTTGATCGTAGGACAGTTGGTCTTAATCGTTGGAATGAGATAATCCAAAAGTGTATCACAATCGGCAGGATTTTGAATGAGTATCGTTTGGTCACCACTGCAATTATCAAGAATATGATGAGGTGCCGCATTGACGATGACGTTAAAATCACATCGTGCCAAATTCCCTGCGCAATCATAAGCGCCATATTCCACATTATAAGTTCCAGGGGTCAATACATCACCTGATCTGGGTCCAAATACTTGAAACACATCAGTAGTCAGGCTGGAAAAAATCAACTGACTGATGGTCAGACTATCTACTCCCAAAAAATTATCAGATTGCACTTCAAAACATACACGATCGCCGTAGTCAACATTGAGTGTCATGTTACCAGAAGCTTGGTTTCCATTGCCTGGTGTAAGGATATTCGTAATATTTTTTGGGGTGTTGGCATTTTGTAACATCACCCTGGCCCTGTCCCCTATAAAACCATCCCCATTGTTCATACGGGCACGATAGTGAAAGCTTAAAGTACCATTACAAGTTGCAAAAAAACATACCTGAAATACTCTGGGACCTATTCCATTGGTCACTCCGACTACAGTGAATGAGTCGGTATTATGCAAAATATATTGCCCATTAGCTCCACTCGCTCCTTCGTCATAGTAAGTAAAAAATCGATTAAAATTCGTGGCAAGCATATTTGTTCTGATACACAAATCACTTGCTGTTGGAGGCGTCCAGTTGACTACAATTCCGCAAGCGTCTGGATCAGTGATATCATATACTTGTCTAGTTGGACAATCCGAAAAAACAGGTAGATCGGTATCCGGACTACAAACCTGGATTTGCGCATCCAGAGAGGTAGAAATAAATAGAAATAATAAACTTGTTAAAACCTTACTTAGCGAAGTAATTGATTTCATACTATTTGATTGAATTATGAAAAAAATCTCGCTAAATACGATCTGTCAAAGAAGCATATACCCTGGGATGGATATCAGGGCGTAAAATTAAATAAATATAACAAAAAATATTATCTTTTAAATAAAAAAATATAATTAATACATTTATTATTGTTTTACAGTATAAGA
>JAIBCI010000112.1 GCA_019694255.1 Saprospiraceae bacterium | reverse complement strand
GCATTTTACAAATTCGCCGTTGAACATCCTGCCACACAGCTTCCGGCTTCCCTTGAAAATTTATTCAACAACATATCGCAGACAAACATACCGTCTTATATTGAAGTTGCGAAGATGATTAATTTTATTTATGCGAATTCCGCCGATTTGCAAACTGCCCTTAACCTGGTCAATGCTGAAATAGCAGCAATCCATGCTGAAATAATGAATCAGGATAACATCATGGAAGGAATAAATCCCATAACAGGACTTGAAGACGAGTATCTTCACAGACAAAATCTGTCTGCAGAATTGATCACAAAACAAAACCTTTTGGATCAGATCCTGGAAGAAATTAATGATGAATATACAAATGATCTGAATGCGGCCATTTATGCCAATAACGCACTCACGCCGGTGGGAAGCAAGCAATCAGAAGAAAAGTTAATTAATTCTTTGTACTTAAAGTATTTATCCGGAGGACAGTATAGCAGGGAGGAAATAAGTACTTTACACAGTCTTTCAGAACGCTGTATAGTCGATCACGGCAATACGGTTTTGTATGCCCAGTCATTATTACCGATATCGAATAATTATTACAGGGAGCCGCAGATGTTCTGTAACCCCGCGCCGCAAAGTCCATTGCTCTTGCGCATCACTAATTCAGTACATTTGTCAGAGAATGAGATCTTTGACCGGATTGAGATCTATTCTTTGGATGGAAGATATCATGGAGTATTTACCAACTTGTCTATTGTTGAATTAAAAACAATGGAAAGCACATTATCAGGATTATATATATTGAAGTGCAAAGATGCCGAAGGAATGATCTATACGCATAAAATACTTCTATGATACGAAGGTTTGTCCTGGCTGTCATTTTATCATATTCCTGTTCCGTATCGGGGCAGGAATATGATAAGAATTGGATCGTGGGTTATGCTGAAAGATATGATTCCTCAAAGGTGTTCCAAGGACATACTTTATTGACTTTCAATAATAAACTGCAAGTTAAATTTTTGGATGTCAGTATTCCCTTATGCGATCTATGGGTTACCAACGGCAGTATTTCGGATGAGGAGGGCAATCTGCTATTCTTCACCGATGGCCACCGGGTGTACGGAAAGCATTTTGACCTGTGCTTCAATGGCGACAGCATCAATCCGGGAGAACTCTGGGAGAATTTTAACGGATTTGGTTATCCCGAACAAAATGGCGCTTTATTCCTGCCATTTCCCGGCAGAAGAGACGAATATGTCTTATTTCACAAGGGGGTGACCTATGACAAGCCTATCCCCGGTAGGGAGGATAATATATACTGCAACATTTTTTACTACAGTGTACTGGTTGACAATGAGCGCGACAACGGAGAGATGCGTCGGAAGAATGTGCCGCTGCTGAAGTCATATATTAATGACAGTGAGATGGCGGCCTGCAAGCATGGTAACGGCCGGGATTACTGGATCGTGATCAAGACCATGGGGACACGGGAGTATTACTTTTACCTGTTGGACAGCAGCGGCGTAAGGCTCAGCCATACCCAGGTGATCGGCACGGCGAAGACGAAGAATGACTGGAACGGCAATTCGGTATTCAGCAGAGACGGATCCAAATTCGCACGGGTGTTGCCGGAAGATGGCCTTGAGATATTTGATTTTGACCGTTGCAAGGGACAATTTTCGAATCCCAGGCACGCGGACTTTCCCGATGCGAAGCTGCTGGTATCCTCAGTCGCTTTTTCTGGTTCGGGAAGATTTGTTTACGTGTCATCCATTAACAAAATATGGCAGTACGATCTGGAAGCGGTGGATGTCGGTGCAAGCGAAGTGGTGATCTTAAGCAGAGACACTTTCACTTCACCGCTGGATCACGAGCTGTACAACAAAGGGTACTTCCAGATGAGGCTGGCGCCGGACAATATGATCTATGTTGTATTCTTTGGCGGAAATCATTTTATGACCAGAATCCGTCAACCTGATAATAAAGGAATTGCGTGCAAAGCGGTAAATTATGACATCATCCTTCCTGCATGGATGGGTGGTTCATTACCGTTGTATCCGAATTTCAGACTGGGGGTTCTGCAGGGATCAGCGTGCGACAACACTAATTCAGTTGTGGAGGTGCCTTATGATGAAAATAAACGCTACAATGCATTATCCGTATTTGCGATCAGTGGTGAACTAATCGGTGATTACAAAAATAAGACTATTCAGGAATTGAGATCGGAGACCTCGCTTATCCCTGGTTTGTATTTTGTCCGGATTTCTCACCATGGGTTTAAGACTAAAACATTTAAGTTGATATTTTGATAAGTTGACATTGAGGTAAGGTTGTATCCTATAGAGAATATGTAAATGATTAGAGGAATATATCCTGTCCAATATTTCAATTAAATTATTGAAGGGTCTTTTAAGCTTGAATCGTGAATACAGAAGGTTGGCTAAAAGTTTCAAATGATAAACCTGAGTTCGCATGAATGCAGACCGGAGCCTAAGTTTATCGAGGTAGCGAGGGCACATGTCATCCCTAAGTTCCTTAGGTCAAGACTTGCGCCAGCAAGGTATCAATCTATCGATCACTAAGTTAATTACTAATTTAATTTTGTAACAATGGAAGGCTTAAGTAAAAATACATTCAATATTATTATCTTAACAGTGCTTGCAATTAGTTTAACTAGGCAATATGAAGTATTGGGAAAGCAAATTAATCCGGTTCTAAATATTTTGGAAGGTGGGCTTTTGGTATTTTTAATTTATAATGCCTATAATTACCCAAATATTGATAAGCAAAGATTGCTGATAAGATGGCTCATTATCGCCATACTTGCTGTCATATTTATGGCTTACCTGTTTTATATAAAAAAATAGCAGTGATTTAAATTCATTTCTGAAAGATAGTCAATCTAAGGGCTAAGACAGGATTTCGAAGAAATCCGGGATGAATGATAAACTATCGAAGACACTCGAAATCAGAATGATTGCGTAATGAACTATCGAAGATCCACGACTTTCGCTTTGCTCAACGAGAGGTTTGAGTTATGAATTATGAATGATTTATGTTCGAATTTCGCTGCGCTCAAAGAGTGATTGACAATCCTATTGTAAAAGAGAAAATTTGAAATGAAATTAGCCGTTCTTGATTAGGCTTTATTTCAGCTCTTCATCCTCCTCGGGAAGTATTTTGGAAGCAGGGAATCGCGCTTCAATCGATTGTATGGTGCCTTTGAGAAAATTCTGATCTGATTCAAAACCATAACCTTGTACGACTTCATCCTGACGTGACAGGCGGACAAATTTGCTGGTATAGACTTTGCTGTTGCGCTCATCCCAGGTTAATTCCGATGTCTCCAGTTTTTCGCCTTTTGGGTTCAACAGTACGACATGATCTGAAAGATAAGTCTTGCCATCTTCGAGGACGCGCAATGCGTAATTTGAACTGAGCGTATTGGTCAATTCACCTGCCGTGAAGAACGAAGCCAGGATGCCTTTTCTGAATTCATCCTGCGATTGACCGGCCTTGTAAGAGCGCAATAGTTCAGGTGCTTTGATATTCATCACCACCTTGCCGGAATCGGAATAATCGAGGTTGATGTTCTGTAGTAATTCCTTTCCGGCCAGTTGCAGTGCATCCTGTTCACTGATTTTACGAACATCCTGTGCGCATTGAATAAACAGAATGCAAGAGAATAAGCTTAACAAGAATTTCTTCATCGCACAACTGTGATATCACCTCCAAAATCTTTGATGGTGCCATCGATAAATCGCGCAACAATCACGTAAGTGAATACGCCGGGGTTTACTTTTTCACCATTGAACGTACCGTCCCAAAGTCTATCGAATTCACTGCGGCTGACTTTCTCGCGGCTGTAGGTACGCCCGCCCCACCGATCGTAGATATCTATTCGGTCAATACTTTCGAGTGCAGCATTGGCCCTGATAATAAAATAATCATTGACACCATCGCCATTGGCAGAGATGACATTGGGGACATACAGATTATATTCTCTGCGTACACGAATATACAAACTGTCCATTCCGGTGCAACCATTCTGGTCTGTGGCCGTAGCGACATAATAGCCTTCTTTAAAAGGCTGAATGGTCGTAGACTGGCAATTATTGCATACGACAATGCCTCCCTGTGTCCAGTTGTAAATGTACTGGTTGTCCGGTTGTGCAGCAGCATGCAGCGTGACCTCGTTTCCCAGGTTAATTTCTGTATCCGGTCCGGCATCGACTGTAACCGGTGGTGGTTGCTTGATCTCAAAATCAACATAGCTCACGCAACCTTTCCGATCCTGAATATACAATCGGTATTTGCCCGCTGCCAGATTGGAGAGACTGGTCAGGGGAGCAAAGTTGACACCGTCCAAACTAAACGTATAATATTTGGCATTGGTGATCTGGTCAGTGTATGGATTTCCGTCGATCCCTTTGAACACGACGCGTCCGTTCTTTTCACCAAAACAATGAACATCGTAGATACTGTCCACCACAGCCTTGAGATCCGGAAGATCTTCACAACACGGATCGGCCACAATTCGCTTGACTTTCGAAATTTTGCATCCCAGTTCAGTCGTCAAGGTCAGCGTGATGAATTTTTCACCGAATGAATTGTACGATACCTGGTGCGGGCCAGCGGTATTGGCATCGGGTGGAACAGCATCCACGCCGAAATTCCATTCATACGAAATAATTCTTCCCGCTACAAAAGTTGAAAAGTCGCGCACATCGAAGAAAGTCTCACAACGCAGACCCGAGTCGGGTACGATTTTAAATTCCGGTTCTGGTCCCTGAAATTCGCAATCTCCGAACTCCAGTGAGAATCCGATCCCTGAACTGGTAAAATTATTAATGACAAGTGTATATGCGGTCCCTGCTTTCATGTCGATGTATTTGCAGAATCCGTCTTCTCCGGCGTCACAGTTGAGGTTTTCAACGGTATCTTTCGAATTGAGGTTTAGTCCGGTAGTATAGCCGCAGAAGAGTCCCGGCGCCGTCGGGTGCGTCGCATTGCACCGGAGCAGTTTTTTATCCGTACAGTTATGAATACCCGACGGCAGTTCATACAGCGCAAAATCCAGATCATCACCCTGGTTGAGCGGGGTGATGGTGAATGTCAGCCGGCAGTCAGACTTGGCAATCCACGTATACCAACTGGACTGGTCCTCGGAGACACCCAGGCCTTCACCGAGGCAAGAGCCGGAGGCTTCATCATTGAAGACACCAGGGCCCGAAAGCTTTGGATTGACAAACGGATTATTGTTGCACAGAACGGTTGCGGAGCGGCAATCCTGTTCTGCTTCCGCTGGCGGAAAAAAGTTGTTGATGCAAATCTGAAAAGTTCCCTCTGCATTATTGCGGCCATCGACGCGTAAGAGATAGTCTTTTCCGACGACGAGTGTCCCCTTGTTGAGCGAGAGTACCCCGGCTGCAGCGACGTCTGAAGCACAGGCAATCTGATTGAGTGTACCGCCGCAAACCCCTACATACAGGGCTGCATTGATGGTCTGCAGTGTACCGCCTGCATTGCCGGGATTGCGCGAATTAACGCCTCTGATGGTGATGGATATATCCGTTGCGATGGCGCGAAAAATAAACCATACATCCTTATTCGAAGCCGTCCAGCAGGTGGCGGCTCCATATCCCGAAGGCGTGGCCTTCACGTTGGTAAACTCACCAACTTTGCTGCAGAATTTGGTAATGTCCGTAATCCGGATCGGATTCGAACAATCATCATTGACAGGCTGAGCCCACAGGCTTACACCGGGGAGCAGGAAGAAAGCTACGTACGCCTTTTGTAAAATGTTCATGGTTAATCTGCTTTGTCGTAATAAGGACGAAATTAAACGCGATATTGTTGACGGGCGTTGCGCAAATAGGTACACAAATTTAAGTTAAAGCGACACTTTGACGCCAAAAAGTCTCCTGACGTTTCAGTTCCACACCGGTGGAGCGTTAATTTCAGCCTAAGTTAAGGGTCATTCATGGATATTAAGCGCAATTCTCATCTTGGGTAAGGCACTGCTCAGATGGAACTTTGAAGACTTGCACGTGAACCGGGGCTGAGGTTAGACTGCTTCGACTTACCTTTGCGTGCGACATGTTTTCCATTCCCAATATCATCACGGCACTTAATCTTTATTCGGGCTGTCTTGGCGTGGTTGCGGTGCTGGAGGGCCGGCCCGACAAGGCGATGATGTACATCGGGCTTGCGCTGATCTTTGATTTTGCAGATGGCTGGGTAGCGCGCAAATTAGGACAATCTTCGGCACTCGGAATACAACTGGATTCTCTTGCCGATGTGGTCAGTTTTGGGCTTCTTCCTGGATGCATGATGTATAGTATTTTTAAGTCTTACAATTCTGACGGTTCATGGTCTGCCCAGGTTGCCTGGCTGCCTTTGATGTTGACGGTGTTTGCGGCTTTCAGGCTTGCCCGCTTTAATGTGGAGACTACCGGTGAGCCCGGCGAATTCCAAGGATTGCCGGTACCGGCCAGCGGCATGGCGGTCGCGGGCATCTATGGTCATTTTGCACTGGATGGCGGAAGTTTTGGTCTTTTTGATACACGCATCCTCATGGTGTTATTGACCCTGACGGCCTCTGTGGCGATGGTCAGTCGGATGAGGATCCTCAAATTTCAGGTCAATAAGGTTTTTTTTCAAAAACACTTAATGTTGGTATTCCTTTACCTGCTTTGCCTGGCGATCTTGATGATGAAACATCATTATGCGTTTACCCTGCTGATCATCGCACATGTTTTGTACGGGATCATTTATTTTGCATTTTCAAAAAATAAAACATAAGACATGACCTATCTCGCTCAGATTGTGATAATGCCACACAAGGAACTCCTGGACCCTCAGGGCAAGACTGTCGCCAAGAACATGAGTCATGTGCATATTGACGGCGTAGAAGACGTGCGCATTGGCAAACACATTGAGATGAGGGTGCATGCAGCAACCCAGGAGGAGGCGAGTGAAATCGTTGAGCAATCCTGCAAGAAGCTGCTCGCCAACCTGATCACCGAGACTTACCGGTTTGATATTCGTCCTCTTTAGAATTTCTGCTGGAGATGCTTTACCTGGTGCCAACCCCTGTCGGCAACCGTTCGGACATGACCCCTCGGGCCATTGAGGTTTTAAGGCAAGTGGATCTGATCGCCGCAGAAGATACACGTGTCAGCGGGCCTTATCTTCGGTCGCTTGGCATTGAAGCTCCGCTGCAGAGTTATCACAATAACAATGAACATCAGATGACGCAGGTACTGCTCGATAAGTTACGCGGCGGCGCAGACCTGGCCATTGTCACTGATGCCGGCACGCCGGGGATATCGGATCCGGGGTTTTTGCTGGTGCGGGCCTGTCGCGAAGCAGGCATTGAAGTGATTGCCCTGCCTGGTGCAACAGCCTTTGTACCCGCACTGGTTAGTTCAGGCCTGCCGGCAGAAAAATTCTTCTTCCAGGGATTTCTTCCGCTCAAGAAAGGACGTAAGACACAACTGGCGTGGTTGTCGCAATTGCCCTGCACGGTTGTGTTATACGAGTCACCGCATCGCCTGATTCGTTGCCTGGAAGAGATCGAAGACAGTTTTGGACCTGACCGCCGGATGTGTGCCTCTAAGGAGATCAGCAAATTACATGAGCAGCATTATTATGGGACGGTAACCGAGGTGCGGTCACTGCTGGCAGGGCTTAGCAAGATTCAGGGTGAGTGGGTGATGTGCCTTGCTGGTAATTCCTAAGTGAATGACAATTTTACTAAAATAATGATAACTGGATTCCAACTTGCGTATTCCATTCAAAATGAAAAAATTTATATCCAATAGGTTATGTCTTCTTAGGCATGCGAAAGAGAATTCTTTCAATGATAAAATCCCAACATTGAAGAAATAGCCTTTTCTAAATCTTTAAAAATTTAAAGTAATTCGAATAGTGATTATAGTCAAATATCATAATGTGATACACTCCAGGTATCAGATCACTGATAGATATGACACCACCGGATAAAATTTTTCCTTTTGAAACAACGCTTCCAAGCCCGTTGATGATGCAATAATCATAGGGGTTGTATGCATTCCCATCAATTTCCTTCAAAACCAACATATCAGCAGATATGTTATTCAGCAAGGTCGGATTTTTATCTGTTTTTTGATCATTGACATGATTGAATAAATCGGCGGTATTCGTGTAAATTCCGTCCATGGCCAGACTAAGAAAAATCTGATTGTTTTTTCCAACTGCCGCTGATTTGATCAGCCATGAATCATACGGACTGTGTCCCAGACCGGTAAAACTGTAATCATTGCGATATGTGCTATCTACTTCTGAAATCAATAATACCGGTTGATCCAGGCCAGATAGAGATTCGGAGTATCCAATCAGTGAACGATCAGTTACAGACCTCAGCGAATAAGACTTCTTAATTGAATCCGGACTTATTGCTTCAATATTTCCAGTGTGATCCACAATAAAAAGCTTGTACTCATTATTGAATTTAGGAAGATTGCTTCTGGACGAAACAATAAACTTGCCATCCTTCAGTTGGACGATCTCGTTAATCTCCGTTAATTTGCCAAACCTCGTATCTTCATTCCAGGACTTCCCTTTGTCGTAAGAAATCTTCACACCGAAAGGCAAGCCTAAGCCATTATTATAATATCCATTATATATCAGCCAATGGCCTTCCTGGTCGACCAGCGTTTCCATACTCGGGTAGAATTTATCTATTTGTGTTACGGGAGTTGTGGTAGTCTGCCAGGTTCTGCCGGCGTCCTCAGAATAATAAAAAAGGGGCTTCTGAGGAAAAGCACCTCCAACAAGACCATCCAAGATCAGATCTTGTCCGATGGAATAGCAGTGATAAATTTCAACATTCGGTTTAATGACGTTGCTTGTCAGAATATTATCCCATGCATTTGTCAAAGGGTTGTGAATAAACACTTCCTTGTTCAGGATAATGGCGACAGCATTGCCCTCTTTATTGATGGCAAGTCCATGGACATCATAGCCTGAGATCTTAAGGTATTGCCATGTCTTACCTTGATCTTCACTGATCACGTACCGTGTCTTTAGATAGTAATCACAAGGTCGGAATCCATAGAGTCTGCCTTCCTTGTCAGCCTTCAGATCGATGATGTTCTCCAGATTTATGTCCAGCTTAACCTCTTTCCATTGTTTAAACTTTGGAGAGAAACAATACACTCTGGATGCACCACAAATAGTACCATAGGAGATGATTGCAGATGTTGAATCTTTAAAGCAATAATAATTATTGACATCATCAGCCTCGGGAACGGGAAGGTCCTGACTCATCTGATAACACTTGTCCCACTGATCCAGATGTACACCATCTGTCTTATAGATTCCTTCGTAAGTGGAGATAAATATCTCTCCTGATACAGTCGCCTGAATGGTAACTACGTCTGGTTTTCCATTGAAGGGTATGGGCACTTCATGGTATTCGGAAGGTTTATTAAATGGGGCATAAAATAACTTGTTAGAACGAGAGTGGAACACTATAGATCCATTCTCAGTTACAACAATATCTTCAGGCGATATGTCTTCAAAGAATATGGAATGAAGAAGGTATTCTCCTGACTTTGAATTGAATTTGACCACCCTGAAGGTATCCTTGCCGGAAGAATTGCGCAATACGACATAGTTATTATCCGTATTGTACAGAAACGACTGAAATATGTTTGAAGCAGTCAGTATCGGATTCCTATCAACCTCGAAATTTGAATTGACAGGATAGATATAATTGAACTCGACATGAAATAAGTTACCTTCATTATCCGTCTTTATATAGTTCTTAACAAGTGATTTTCCAACCTTCTGCTTCACCAAGGATCCATCACTTCCGAGATTGTAGAGCACAGTTGTACCATTTCTTGGATAATGCAATACAGACAGCTTGTCGTCGATTACTTCAAGGCTTTTATAAGACAAATAAGTATACTTTGTTTCAAACGGTCCAATCGCTTTCCAGCTTGCTCCACTGTCTCGTGATTCGAAGATTTCATGAGTTTTATTTAGACTTATATAGGATCTGTTGTTACTAAGTATCGCAATGTCGTCAACCTCGTAGTATGGTTCTGTTAAAGTTGTTTTCCACTGATTCTGTGAATTCAATACTGAAAAGATTGAAAGACAAGAGATCAAGAATATGGACTTTCTCATTTCTGTATTTTTA